>JACCSL010000747.1 GCA_013812995.1 Ardenticatenales bacterium
GTTGCCATGCGTAGCCTCGATAGCGGCATTCTCGCCGCTGGCCGCGCCCAGGCCGCCGCCCGCTGCCGCGCCAACCGCAGCACCGACCGGGCCAGCCACCAGGCCACCCAGCACGGCACCGACCGCGCCACCAGCGGCCCCACCGGCGGCGGTGGCACCAGGATCCGTCGAGTCGTCCTCTACGGCGTCAGCCGCTGCGGCACCCATCGCGGCACCCGTCGCGGCACCAATCGCCGCGCCCACCGGGCCACCAAGGGCCCCGCCGACCACGGCTCCGGCCACACCACCCGTCGCGCCACCGAGGGCCTCGCTGGCACCCGACTCGCGGTTGTAGCGGTAGTCCGGGTCGCTGTCCCAGCGCGAGCGGTGCTCGTCGATGGGGCGGCTGTACTGATTGAGAACACTGCGAACCTCAGCAGCGTTTGCTTCATCGGTGCGCACCGCGACGAGCACCGCTCCGCGTTGGACACCGTTGTGGTAGACCTCGGCCTCTGACTCGTCCACGCCCAGGTCCATCAGCGCGCCGAGCATTCCGCCCGTCGCCGCGCCTGTCAGTGCACCCGTCAGCGCCGCAACCAGCGGACCCGCTGCGATGATCGGCCCAACACCAGGAATTGCCAGAGCCCCAAGGCCCATCAGTAGCCCGGTCAGACCGCCGACGACGCTACCACCAACGGCACCGCCGGTCGCGGTCACATGGGCCTCATCCGCGAGATCCCCAGTCTCCGTACGGTCGCGCATCACAACGCTGATATCTTCAGCACCGATTCCTCGATCACGCAGTGCGCGAATCGCAGTCTCGGCCTCTACTCGATTATCAAACAGCCCAGTAACAGTAATCATGGTGATTGTCCTCCTTGGAGCAGGTTTAAGTATTCGCAGTGAATACCCCGAAATTTATAAGCACATTGTGTGCCATGAGGAACTTTTACATGCAAAACGGCGTTTTACGGGTATATATCTTAATCTACGCTATTTGGCGTACGAGGAGTAGAGCGATTTGGGCGTCCTCGCTCATCAAGGGCGCGGATGACCATTTCGCGTGATTGGTCTACACTATAGTTGTTTCAAGAAGCGCATCTGTTTTCATTCACTAGTCCGATTGGCCGAGGAGGCGCAGCTATGCGTCGAGTACTACATTGGATCGTATTGGCGGGATGGATTATCCTGCTATTGCCCCCCCTGCGGGTAGAAGCCCAAGGGCCTGGGATTACGATGGAGAGCCGTGCTCTCTATGATGGCACCAGCAAGTATGGAGAGTGGTTGCCCATCGTGGTAGACCTGGAAAACAAGGGAAATGACGTCACGGGACGAGTCCAGGTGCGCGTCTCCCGTCCGGGCGGGGAGACCACCTACGCCCAGCAGCTGGAACTGCCCCGTGGCGCGCGCAAGCAGGTCACGATTTATGTGGTTCCCAACACTGCTTCGCGGCGGCTTCAGGTAGAATTCATCCCAGAGGGGCAGGAAGCACCCCTAGTCCAGGCAGAGGTTGAGGTGCGCCCCGTCGCGAATATTCGCTTCATGGTAGCGAGCCTCTCCGCGGGGGGTGATGGTCTGGAAGCCCTGGCGGGAATCAACTTTCGCGGCGAGCGGGGGCCAAGAGATGAGGCGGTTCTGCTGCCCCTGACCCTTGAGCATCTGCCCGACCGCCCCGAGGCCCTGCGTACTCTGGATCTGATTATCCTCACAGGCGTGGATACGAGTGCTCTGTCGCCGCGCCAGCAGACTGCCCTGGAGCAGTATGTAGCGCTGGGTGGGATGCTAGTGCTAGGCGGCGGGCCGGAGGCAAGCCGCGTGCTTGCGGGGGTTCCCACCTCGTTGCAACCTGTCACGCTGGCCGGTGAGAGCAACCTGGAGACTCTGGCGATTCTGGAGCAGGTCGCGGGCGAGCCCGTGCGTGTCAATGGTCCTTTCCCGGCTGCACGCGGGGAGCCAGTTACCTCGGCATCGGTGCGCTACAGCGAGGGAGCACTGCCGCTGCTGGTCGAGCGGCCTGTGGGGAAGGGGATGGTCTACTGGCTAGCCCTGGACCCCGCCCTGACACCCTTCGATGGCTGGGCCGGAACAGACGAGTTCTGGGTCGCGCTGCTCAACGGGCGGGCCATTTACCCGCCGAACCTGCCGCCCGATGTGTCTGTCCGTCAGGCACTGAACGAGCAGCTATTCTATGCGCTCCAGAACCTACCCTCCCTGGATCTGCCCTCCCTGCGCCTGCTTGTGCCGCTGCTGGCTGCCTATATCTTTGTGGTCGGTCCCCTGAATTATCTTCTTCTCCGCCGCCAGCGGCGTATGGAACTGGCATGGGTGACGATTCCGATCATCACGATGCTTTTCAGCGCAGGCTCCTACGGGCTGGGCTTCCGGCTGCGGGGCAGCGACGTGATTCTCAACCAGGTTTCTCTGATTCAGGCGGTGCCAGGCAGCGAGGGTGGCTATGTGCGCTCGCTGGTGGGTATCTTCTCCCCGGCGCGACGCACCTACACGATCAGCGTCGCGGGCGAGCCCCTGCTCACCCCGACTCAGGTGCAGGGGGATCCGTTCGGGAATGGCGGAGCCTCGGGCGGCAATGCACTGATTCTCCAGGGCGAGCCCGCTCTGGTCGAGGGCTTTACCGTGAACCAGTGGTCCATGCAGAGCGTCACTGCCGAGATGCTGGTCACGGAAGGATATGGCTTTGATGCCGAGCTAGAAACCTCCGATAATATGATCAAGGGCTATGTGGTCAACCGCAGCCCCCATGCGTGGGAGGATGTGGTCGTGGTCCTGGGGAACGAGTTTGTCCGGCTGGGCGATATGGCAGCAGGCGAGCGCAAAGAGGTCTCGCTTGGTATGGGCGAGGTTGGCAATCAGGTCGGAAGCGATGTAGCCTGGCGCATCTTCGAGCAGGATTTTGGCCCCACAGGCCCAACCCGCGAGGCACAGGTTCGCCAGCAGATTCTCTCTAGCCTGTACAATGGCCCTTTTGGCCCCGAGTCCGGGACCGCACTCAGCAGCAGTCGCCAACCAGTGTTGTTGGCCTGGCTCAGCCGCGCGCCCAGCGAGGTCAAACTGGTGGAGACCGGGACCAATACTCTGGCGACCACCCTGCTCTACTCGGAGCTGCCGGTGCGCTTTGGCGTGGGCAAGGTGACGCTGCCACGCGGGCTGCTCAACTCTCGCATTGTGGAAAATGATGGCAGCATCTGCTATGGTCAGGGGCTTGTCAGCCTCTCGCCGGACTTTGGCGAGGCCGAGATTCAGTTCGAGTTGCCCGCCCCAACCAGAGCGCTGGACCCCTCGGAGTTTACGCTCTATGTCACCTCGGATGGCGGGTGGTTTGTGGCCCCCAAGATGTCGCTCTATGATTTTACGACCGAGCAATGGAGTGAGATCAACGAGCCGGTGTTGGGGCGCAACCGCGTGCGCGAGCCCGATGCTTTTCTGAGCGATAGCGGCGTGATTCGACTGCGGGTGGAAAACTCCAATCGCAACCAGGGCGGCTGTCTCTATTTTGATGCGGCCATCGAGGGAGAGCTCGACGCGCCCGCTACGATGCAGGAAGCAGAGATTGAGGGATAACCGTCAACTACCCCCGAGTAGAACTCGGGGGCTTGCGGCAGGTCGAGCGACCACTCGGCGCAAGCGAGAGCAAACAGTTGACTAGACGGTTTGTAACTAGCGACCTGGGCGTGGTAGCCCAACCGACATGGCGGATGCGCCCACCCAGTCCGCCTTCCCTCGGGTCGCCAGTGTCGAGGGTGTTAGTAGCGGGCGCAAGCCTGGAGAGGAAGTAATTCCTATGCAGTACGTTCCAGTCGTCAGCAGTACGGGCAAGCCGCTCATGCCGTGCCACGCCGCCCGCGCACGTCAGTTGGTGCGCCAGGGGCGGGCGGTGAGGCGGTTCAACAAGGGTATTTTCTATATCGAGCTGCTGGACCGCGCGGAGGGCGACGTGCAGCCCCTTGCGGTCGGGGTAGACCCTGGTTCCAAGCGCGAAGGCTTCACGATCAAGAGTGAAGCGCACACCTACCTGAACGTCCAGGCGGAGGCGGTGGACTGGGTAGGCAAGCACGTTGAAGGGCGCAAGACGCTTCGCCGAGGACGACGGTATCGCAAAACGCCTTATCGGAAGAATCGGCAGAACCGGACACGAGGTGGCATTCCGCCCAGCACCAAAGCGCGCTGGCAACTCAAACTGCGCGTGCTGCACTGGTTGGGGGCGCTCTATCCCATCTCCAGCGTGGTGGTGGAGGATGTGGCAGCCGTCACCAAAGCGGGCCAGCGCCGCTGGAATCAAAGCTTCAGCCCGCTCGAAGTCGGCAAGGCGTGGTTCTACGGTGCGGTAGAACAGATGGCAGAGCTATGGCTCTTCAAGGGGTATCAGACCGCCGAAATGCGGCAGGCGCTGGGCCTCACCAAGTCCAGCCAAAAGCTTTCTACGAAGTGGGAAGCGCATTGTGTGGATAGCTTCGTGCTTGCCACCATGGTTGTCGGGGGGCACATTGAGCCGGACAACAAAGAGATGTTGATTCTGGTACCGTTCCAGTTTCATCGCCGCGCGTTGCATCGGGCCAATCCGCAGAAGGGCGGGGTTCGCCCACCCTATGGGGGTACGAAGTCGCTCGGCTTCAAACGCGGCAGTTGGGTCAAACATCCCAAGTGGGGGGTGTGCTATGTCGGCGGCACCTCCAAGGGGCGCATCAGTTTGCACTCCCTCACCATCGGCAAGCGGCTCACCCAAAGCGCCAAGCCCGAGGACTGCCGCTTTCTCTGCTATGCCAGTTGGCGCGTCTTTCATCCCTGACCCTGGAACGGCAAAGGCAAGGCCAACCCTGGCCTTTGCCTTGCCGCTCCCTTCCTCCCCCGGCTCGAAGCCGGGGGTTTCCGGGAGCTAAACGTCTATGAACGTCGAACTAACGCCCAATGAGGTAGTCGTGCTCAAGTACCTGCTTGAGCGAGAAGTCACGGGCGAGGGCGACCTGCCCGACACCGCAGAGTTCGAGAACGCCAAGATCGAGCTATGGAATC
>JACCSL010000752.1 GCA_013812995.1 Ardenticatenales bacterium
AGCCAGTGCCTCGTCCATTGTGGCCTCGTCCTCCAACAGGGCAAGCATGGCCTGCTTCAGCTCGGGAGGCTGCTGCGCGGCCATGACCTCCAGGAAGGCTCGAACGGTGGGTGTCAGGTGTGCGGGCAACTTGGCCCGCCCAATGGCAACCACCGCCTCGGCCAAGCGTACCACCGCGTTATCCTCGCGGGGGACGCTGGCATGGCCGGGCTCGCCACGAGCAATCAATCTGAAGCGCGCCAGCCCCTTTTCTGCGGTCTGCACACTCATGAAGAGCGCCTCACCCACCTGATTGGTGTTGCCGCCGCCCTCGTTAAGCGCGTACGCTGCCCGGAGCAGGTCGGGGTGGTTCTGCACCAGCCAGAACGCTCCGAAGGTTCCCGCCCGTTCCTCGTCCGCCGCCGCCATGAAGATCAGATCCCTCGTGAGGCGAATTCCTCGGTCGGCCAGCCGCTTGAAAATCATCATCAAGGTGAGGTGCTGCGCGACGATGTGTTTCATGTCGAGCGCGCCGCGCCCCCAGATGTAGCCGTCGTGAATCTCCCCGGAGAAGGGAGGGTGCTCCCATTTTTCCGGTTCCGCAGGAACCACGACTGTATGGGACATGAGGAGCAGCGGCTCCTCTTCCCCGGTGCCTGGCAGTCGCGCCACGATGTTGCCCCTCCCCGGGGCGCTTTCCAGTATCTGGCACTCAATGCCCTCGCCCTGCAAGACCCCGGCCAGCCAGGCAGCGGCCAGGATTTCGTTGCCGGGTGGGTTGGTTGTATCGAAGCGCAACAGGGTCTGGAGGTAGGCTACCACCTCGTCGCGGATGGCGTCCCACTCTATTGCCTCAATGGCGCGTTGATGTTCCGTGCTCAATTCCCTGCTCCCTTGCAAGAATGATTGACTGTTATTGCCCCTTGCTGAGTTGGACGGCCTTCTCGGCGGCCTCGGCGAGGGTATCGGCGGTGACGAGATTGGCCTCCGCCAGAAGTGCACGCCCTTCGGCGGCGTTGGTGCCGACAATGCGTGCCACCATCGGAACCTTGACATCCACCTGCTTGAGCGCCTCCAGGATACCGCGCGCCACCTCGTCGCCCCTTGTTATGCCCCCGAATATGTTAAAAAGTATCACTTTGACCCTTGGATCACGGAGAATGATCTTGATGGCGGTGGCGACCTTGTCGGCCTTCGCGCCACCGCCGATGTCAAGGAAGTTGGCGGGTGAGCCACCAAAGAGCTTGATAACATCCATCGTCGCCATCGCCAGGCCCGCGCCATTGACCATGCAGCCAATCGAGCCGTCCAGGTCGATGTAGGTCAGCCCTGCCTCGCGGGCCTCGCGCTCGGCCTCGGATTCCTCGGCGGCGTCGCGCTGCGCTTCCAGCTCCTTGTGGCGGAAGAGCGCGTTGTCATCCAGGTCGATCTTTCCATCCACCGCGAGCAGCGCGCCGTCGCTCTGGACGATCAGCGGGTTGATCTCGGCCAGATTGGCGTCCGTGTCCTGGTAGAGGGTGTAGAGCGCCCGAACAATCTCCGTGAACTGACGAACCTGGTTCTTGTCCTCAAAGCCCATCCCGTAGGCAAGCTGGCGCGTCTGATAATCCTGCAATCCCAGAGCGGGGTCGATGCGAACCGTGACAATCTTCTCTGGGGTGGTCGCGGCGACCTCCTCAATATCCATGCCGCCCGCCGCCGAGGCCATGATCGCCACACGGCGCGCCGCGCGGTCCAGAATGACAGCGAGGTAGATTTCGTTTTTAATATCCGCAGCAGGGTCGATCAGAACCTTCTCGACCGTGAGCCCCTTGATGTTCATCCCCAGAATGTCGCGGGCACGCGCCTCAGCCTCCTCCGGGGTTTTGGCGAGCTTCACGCCGCCCGCCTTGCCACGTCCGCCCACGAGTACCTGCGACTTTACGACGACTGCGCCCCCGATCTGCTCGGCGATACGCCGCGCCTCCTCGGGGGTCGTGGCAACCTCTCCCTCCGGGACAGGGATGCCATATTTTCCAAACAGCCGCTTGGACTGATATTCATGTAGTTTCACTAAAAACCCTCCACCTGATTATGGAAATTATGCACCGTTGCATGGGCGGCGATTGTACCGAGTTATGCCATGAAGGGCAAAGCCTCTTTCGTCAACCGACTGGTATCCGCTTTTCTCTATTGCACTATCTGTGGGAATCTGGTACACTCCGTGATACAACATGTTGTATCAGAGATGGCAAGACTATGGCACAAGATAAGGTCCAAGAGCTGGAAATCCTGATCCGGGCCAAGTACCCGATCCTCTACATCCTCTCTGCGGAAGAGCGGCGGGTGGAGGAGATGCTGCGCCAGGTGGCCGGGGGTCGGCGCAAGAAGCTCATCGGGTGGACGGTTACCGAGGGAATTCAGGACCTCACCCTGCCCAAAGCATCGCCCCTGAACACGGAGGCGCGCGACCCCCTCCAGGCACTGGACTACATCGCCGCTTCCAAAGAAGCCGCCATCTTCATCCTCAAAGATTTTCACTCCTACATCGACGACTCCCGGCTCCCCCTTGACCCGGAGCGTGCTTTGACCATTCGCCGCCTGCGTGATGTAGCCAATGATCTGAAGGAAAGCCGCAAGACCCTCGTGCTGCTCTCGCCCGTGTGCGTCATTCCCACCGAACTGGCAACCGATATTACCCTGCTGGACTTCTCCCACC
>JACCSL010000770.1 GCA_013812995.1 Ardenticatenales bacterium
CATTCCAGCCCTGAACCAAAGACCTTCAACGCAGCCTATGAGCCTCTAGGATCACCGATTCGTCTTTTCCTCCAACAGCAGTCATGGGAGCCGGCCGTTGCGACGCTTCTGCAACTTGCGGAACCCCTCATGCAGCCAACCGTGTATGACTCAGCCTGGGTCGCCCGGCTGAGTCATGAGGATGGAACGGCTGCCTATCCTCACCTGCTCCCGTGGCTGCTCGCGCAGCAACATGATGACGGAAGTTGGGGAGGGCAACTCCCGTACCTCCATGATCGATTTCTGAGCACGCTGACAGTGCTTCTCCTGCTGGCCCACCCATCCCAACGCTTCAATTATTGGATCCCGATCCGGGCAGGCGAGACATACCTCCGTGAGCATGTGACCGAGCTTGACCAGGACCTTGAGCGGACAGCCGGCTTTGAGCTGATTTTGCCAAGCCTGCTCGTAGAAGCCAGACAGGTGGGTCTGGCCCTTCCCTACAGAACCCTCAGCCGATTCGAGGCCGAGCGGGCGGCAAAACTCAAATTTTTGCCCAGCCAGGGGCTCTTCACGGAGCAAACCAGCGCGCTCTTTTCCCTGGAAGCCTTCGCCGGCGTGATGGGGATTGGAGCGACCGCCGCCTTGCTCCTCGAAAATGGCTCCATGTCCTGCTCTCCCGCCGCAACGGCTTTCTTGTTGAACGCTGTCCCCCAGTGGCGGAGCCGCCACCCCAAGAGTGTCGCCTACCTTGAAGCCTTGATGGCGACGCATAGCGGCCTGCTCCCCCATTTTGCACCCTACGATCTCTTCCATCGGGGCTGGGTGCTCTCGTATCTTTACTATGCAGGCTTACTGGAGCGTTACCCTGCTCTGGTCGAGCCGCTTCACCAGCACCTGCGAGAGCACTGGCGTGCTACAGGCATGGGGTTTTCCTCTGTGCCGGGCGCTTTGCCGGACGCGGACGACACGGCGATGGCCCTGCTGGCACTCTACCGCGCGGGCGATAAGGTCGAGGGAAGCAATCTGTTGGTCTATGAGCGCGCAGAGTTCTTCGCCAGCTTCCCGCACGAGAGCCATGCCTCCACCAGCACCAACCTGCATGTCCTGGAGGCGATAGACGCGCTTCCCCTGGCAGATCAGACGCGGGTCAGGGAGAAGATTGTCCGATTCCTGCTCCAGACACGGCGCGAAGGGACGTTCTGGAGTGACAAGTGGCATGCCTCGATTTATTATCCTACCAGTCATGCGCTGATAGTGCTCCCCCCCTATGCCCCCACCGAGCTAGACAGTACCTTACAGTGGCTTCTGGCGCAGCAGCGACCGAACGGCGGCTGGGGACAATACGGGGCGACAGTGGAGGAAACGGCACTCGTGCTTCTAGCACTTCTCTATTATCATCGCCATCATTGCAGCGACCCTCAGTTATTCCCCACGGCGGTGCTGCACCGGGGCGCTCGTTACCTGCACACCCATGAGCCGCATGGCCCCTACCCTGAACTCTGGATTGCCAAAGTGCTCTATGCTCCCCTACCCGTCATTCAGAGTCTGATCCTGGCCGCTGTGGCACTGTATGAGGAGATGTTCGGGATGAGCCACCTGTAACCCTCTACCCCGGGAAGAAAGCCCATGATTCGCCGGATCGCCTCCCTATTTATCTACGAGAGTGAGCTGAATCTGGCCCGCACCGAGGTAACGGTACGCAACCTTATCATCGGAACAGGGCTGGCCTCCTTCCTCTGCCTGATTCTCCCCGCTAGCCTACTAGGTGTTGATGACGTAGAGGTGCTCTTTCGTATTCGAGCCATCGCCGTGGCGATGACGCTCCTCTCGCTCCTGTTGGCGGTGGCGCTTCATTATCTGCGCCCTTATCTCTGGCTGATCAGCACGCTCCTGCTGATTGGTATTGCCATAGCAGCGCTCTTCAGCACCCCGGTCTATGCCTGGGATCAGCCCTACGCCTTACTCCCCCTGGTGATTCCCGTGGTCATTGCCCCGCTGATCTCGCCGCCCGCCACGGCCCTCCTTGTCTCCGTCACGATTGTTACGCTGCTGGCGATTGCCGGAACCCGGTACCCTGACCTCAATCTCCCCGGTACCATCTTGATCAATTATCTCTTCATTGCCTTCCTGGTGACCCTGGTCGGGCGCGCGATTCGCCAATATGTCCTACAGATCGAGCACGCCACCCGCCAGCTACGGGACGCCAACGAGGCGCTCGCCCAGAAAGGAGAGCAGCTTCAGCAGGCAATGGAACAATTGGTCGCCGCCTCCCAGGCCCGCGAGGCGCTCCTCTCGACCATCGGCCACGATCTCCGCTCCCCCGTAGCGGTCATTATCGGGCATATCGACCTACTCCGCTTTCTCTTTGCCGATAAAATAGATGCGGAAATCAGCGAGGTGCTGACCATTGTCTCGACCAATAGCAGACATCTGATGGCCCTGATGGATGATATGGTTAACCTGTCCAAGATTCAGGCGGGGAAGTTGCAGATGAACCTGGAGCCCATCGATGGGCAGCGAATGCTGGAGCAGCTCTCCCGCACCCACCAGCAGGCCGCCGAGGCCAAAGGGTTGAGCTTGACGCTGGACTCTAGCAAGAACCTCTCTCCGCTCTATGCGGACCCCCTGCGATTCACCCAGGTGATGACCAACCTCCTGTCGAATGCCATCAAGTATACAAACGAGGGAGAGATTGCGGTCACTCTCCGGCCAGCAGAGGGAGAGTGGGTGCTGATTCGCGTCGCCGATACGGGCGAGGGGATCCCCGCCGAAAGTCTACCGACTATCTTTGAGCCTTTCTCGCAGACGGAGCGCAGCCGCCGCCGCCAGGACTCGACCGGGCTGGGGTTGAGCATTGTCAAATACCTGAGCGAGGCGCAGGGCGGGCAAATCTCGGTGGAATCCACCGTTGATGAGGGAACTACCTTCACCCTGCGCTGGCCCACCGCCCCCCCCCCCCGCGTTGGCCGCCCTTGAGGAGCAACTCCATGACACAACCCACCCGTGATGACTGGATGGCCCTTTCCGATGAGGAGGTGGCAACCCTGGTTACGCCTCACCAGCTTGCCCTGCTAATTAGCCAGGATGGTACCCGACGATACGCCTACCTGCACGACCCGGCGAGCCGCCAGGATTGGGTGCGCTACACACAGGTAGTGGCGGATGCCACCCTTGCCCTGATTGAAATGTGCTTTGCCCTCGGGGTTCAGACGGTTGTGGTGGGGATGCTCTGGCCCCCCAATTTCGAGCGCGGCGAGGCGTACACCCGCGCCTTTCTGAGCCCTGTGGGGCTCCCACGCCTGGCGGATGCGCAGCACGGCAAGGTCTATGGGCGGTGGAATGTCCGTGCGCGCCTCTCGGGCAGCTGGCGGCAGGCGGAGCCCTGGGTGGTCGAGGAGATGGAAAAAATCGCCCAGCAGATGGTCGCCGTGACACCCACGGGCGAGCGGCTGCTGCTCTGGGAAGCAGATGCGGGGAATATCATGGAGGCGGCGTTGCGGGCGGCACTGGAGGTCGGTCCCAGTCAGGACGCCGTGCGTGCCGCGCTCTACCCGGAGGGGCCAGAGCAGATTCACCTTGCCATCAAGGGGGGACGCATTCGCTCCCTCAATCGGGTGATCTCGCCCTTGCTCCTCGACAGGACAGATATTTACATCACCAACAAGCTGATTC
>JACCSL010000780.1 GCA_013812995.1 Ardenticatenales bacterium
CATTCAGACACGAAAACTGCGCCCCGTGTCGGAATAGCATCTCCTTCTATCCCCCCCATTGCTAAGTAACTTGGCATCTTGTTTACATTTAGGACGGCGCTGGTGTCACGTTTGTTAAACACACCCCTATATGGGAATGCAGGAGTACAGAAATCTACCCGCGTTCCTGGCTGGTTGGGACATTGCCATCATGCCCTTCGCGCGCAACGATGTGGTACGACCCTATGGCGAGCTGGGGCTGGTTGCCATCGCCGACAGCGCGGACGCGTTCGTTGCCACCGCCGAGGCCATGCTCCGGCAGAGTGCGACCGAGCGGGCAAACTGGCTCCGGGAGGTGGATGCGCTCCTGGCTCAGAACTCCTGGGACCAGAGCTGGCCAAAGATGAGCCACCTGATCGACGAGGTACTCCAGGGAAGCCCCCTCACCAGCAGCGGGACTGCCGCCGACTAACCCATCATTGAAGATTGAACGCAACAAGAAAGAGAGCACCGTTTCATGTTTGACTATCTCATCGTAGGTGCCGGGTTTGCAGGCAGTGTACTTGCCGAACGGCTGGCGGTCAGCGCGGGAAAGAAAGTATTGCTCATCGACCGCCGCAATCATATCGGCGGGAACGCCTATGACCATTACAACGATGATGGTCTACTGGTCCACAAGTACGGCCCGCACATCTTCCACACCAACTCGCACCACGTCTTCGAGTATCTCTCGCGCTTCACGGAGTGGCGGCCCTACGAGCATCGCGTGCGCGCCAGCGTCGATGGCCTGCTGCTCCCGATTCCCATCAACCTCGACACGATCAACGAGCTCTATGGGTTGAGCCTGACCTCCTTTGAGCTCAAAGAGTTCTTCGCCTCCGTCGCCGAGCCCTGCGAGCATGTCCGTACCTCCGAGGATGTGGTGATTAGCAAGATCGGGCGGGAGCTGTACGAGAAGTTCTTCAAGGGCTATACAAAGAAGCAGTGGGATCTTGACCCCTCGGAGCTGGACGCCTCGGTGATCGCGCGCGTACCCACTCGCACCAATCGGGATGATCGCTACTTTACCGACACCTATCAGGCGATGCCGCTCCACGGGTACACGCGCATGTTCGAGAATATGCTGGACCATCCCAACATCAAGATCATGCTCAACACGGACTACCAGGATATCGACGGGATTATTCCCTACCGCGAGATGATCTACTCGGGGCCGGTGGATGAGTTCTTCGGCTTCCGCTATGGCAAGCTGCCCTACCGCTCGCTGGAGTTCAAGCACGAGACGGTCAACAAGGAAGTTCACCAGAGCGCGCCCGTCATCAACTACCCAAACGAGCACCCGTACACGCGCGTCACGGAGTTTAAGTACCTCACGGGGCAGGAGCACTCCAAGAGCGCGATTGTCTACGAATACCCGCGCGCCGAGGGGGATCCCTACTACCCGGTTCCCCGCCCGGAGAATAGCGAGCTCTACCAGAAATACAAGGCGCTGGCCGAAGCGACAGCCAACGTTCACTTTGTTGGGCGGCTCGCCACCTACAAATACTACAACATGGACCAGGTGACCGCGCAGGCGCTGGCGCTCTTCGACAAGCTGAGGGCCCAGCGTGTGATCGGGGAAGGTGAGATGGAGACTGTCGTCGCCAATGGCAATGGGAACGGCAATGGCAAGCACAGTTCCAATGGGAACGGTCATCGCCGTAAGGACGGCAGCGCCTAGCGAGTCGAGGGGCGGCGGGGCAGTAGTAGCGTCGCAGCCAGCGGCTGAGGCCGTCCAGGCCGGGATAGAGCACACGCTCCGTAATGTTGGCCTGGTCGAGCTTGTCCCGCACTTCCCATTTCAACTCGGCAGGGACGGTGATGCGCTTGGACAGCCCAGAGTGCTGGCGGAGCCACACTGCCATATCCACACAGCGGTTGGACATGAGGCCAAAGAGCGTATATTGATTGATGATACGGTCATCCAGCGAGGGAGGCTCGAAAAAGACTACGAAGCCCTCCTCGTCAAGTGTCTGGAGGGCTACCAGGCTCTCCACCCCCTGCTGCAACATCGCCACAGTGAATACATTTGCCTTGGCATCCTCCAAAATGGCGTGCAGCAGCTCTGGCAGAAATCGATTGGCGCGCACGTAATCTACACACCAGATGACGCCATCCTCATCGAAGGCCCCCAGCTCCTCCGTGACGAAATGCATGGCAACATACGGGGAAAAGGTCCAGTCCAGCATCCGCATGGGGAGGCCGTAATGCTGGGCCAGCGCCAGCCAGTTCCACACCGTATCCACCTCGGCCGCGTGGCGATGGGCATAGCGCTGGAAGGTGCGTAGTAGCGGCTCTTCCAGCTTTTCGCACCTCTCACCGAGCCGCATCAGGCTGGTTTCCAGGCTGTACCGCGCGCGCGACATGCCCCGAAAAGCATAATCGGAGCGAAAGCGTCCCAGAGGTTCTTTCCACGCATCTTCATAGAGTTGCTCATTGAGTTCATGGAGGTAAGCGCCCGGAAACCCACGATCTTCAGGCGTGGGAGGAAGGGCGCGGCGCTGCGAAAGCACTGCCGCCTTCCGTCCGGGCATCTCCTTTCTCGTGGTAGGTGTAGCCATCGACACGGTGCAGCAGGCGACAGTAACGGTAGTTGATGCCTTGCACGAGGGCGGTGGCGGTGCGGATATTGAAACTACCCGTGG
>JACCSL010000910.1 GCA_013812995.1 Ardenticatenales bacterium
ATCTGCGGTCAAAGAATAGCCAAATTTACCCCCGATTCGGTTAATTCCCAAAACACATTTGTTCTATGCGGAATGTCGGGTCCAGGGCTTGCGCCTGGAGAATTGGCAGAGCTCGCCCTGATGATGAAGCAAGAGGGGGCGGAGAAATTCTCCGCCCCCTCGCACAGGAATGGCTGACTTAGTTTTCGACTTCCCCGGCGGGCGGCGCGGGAGGACGCACGGGCTTGGCGGGTCCGTTGGGAAGGTTGGGCTTGCTCTCGATCAGGCTTTGCCGAATCTGATCCCGGAAGGCGTCGATCTCAGGGCGGGCGGGGCGGGCACCATCGCCCTGAATCGGCTCGCCAACGCGCTCGGCCAGCAGCATGGTCAGCAGCGCCTCGAAGATGCTGCTCCCCCCGCCCGTGGCCCCGTTGCTTCCATTGGTTCCGCCGCCACCGATCAAGATGCGCGGCACGATGTCCACGCCGGAATGCTCAATGGCCTCCGCCAGCCGCCCCATGACCTGCTGCGTGAGCTGGTACTGTGGGCCACCGTAGGCCCGTACCTGCTCCTCGATGGCAATGGCCTGCGCCACGCCTAGCCGCGCTGCCTTCTCGGCCTCGGCATGGGCCATCGCGCGAATCTGCGCGGCCTGCTGAAGCGCCCGCTGGTAATCGGCCTTCCCCTGGTTGCTTTGAATGGTAATACTCAGCTCGGACTCCGTCAGAAGGGGCTGCTGGCGCGCGCGGGCCTCGGCCTCGCGCAGTTCGCGCTCCTTCACGGCGGCGCGCTCCTGACGCCCGTAGGTCTCGATCTGCTCTTCCGCGATCTGGCGGGAGCGCAGTTGCGTCAGAATTTCTTCGATCTTGGTATCCCCGCCCGCCGAACTGGGGGTGCCGATCAGAACCTCTTCCAGCTCCAGGTTATAGTGCCCGAAGCGCTCCTTCATCTCGTCGCTGGCTGTCTGCTGAATCTCGCTGCGCTCCTGAAGGAGCTGGATCAGCGTGCGCGTCTGCCCGATGTTCTTGAAGTAGGCGGCCACCATCGGGTCCAGCGTCTGCTCGACCAGCCGCTTGATGTCCCCGAAGCGCTGGATGACCAGCGGGGCCTTGCGGTAGTCGATGTGAATCACCACGGAGAGCGGCAGCGAGGGCTCGAAGGCATCCTTGGTGATGAGTGAGACCTCGGCCAGGTTCTCGTCAAAGCGGTGGGGGCCAATATCGCGGCGGCTCCACTTGAGGATAATGTTGGTGGTCGGCACGTCGATGACCTTGCCCGCGTAGGTGTTGAAGGCGTACTTTCCCGGTCGGAGCGGCTCGTTCCACACACCGCGCTTGCCACGGTCTACCAGCTCACCGTGCTTGTAGGTGCTGCCGGAGAGGTCCTCCCCCAGGCTGCCCGCGTAGGAAACCACGACGCCCACATGGCCGACCTCGATGATCGTTTTCTGAATCATTTCGACGGTGGCGAAGAGGCGGTTGATGTAGTAGGTACCCTCTGCGAGCACCTGCAACTGTCGCCCACGCAGCCCGCCAGCCTTGAGGAAGCACTCCGGATCCTGGAAATTGTTGTGGTAGCTCTCCGACTCGCGCTGGTCGTCCCCGCGCACGGGCGCAATGATCTCGCCCTCGGGAAGCGAGGGGCCATCATGGACCGTCACCACGCCGATCAGATCGTCCGTGTCCTTGATCACCACCGGCTGAAAGCCGTGACGCTCGCGGATGACCTGGGCCATCTCGTGGAAGATTTGCTCTTCGCTCTGGCTCAACGGTAGATAGTAGACATGGCTCTCCGTGATGACCACGAACTGCGCCAGGTTGATGGCATAGGTTCCCTCACGCAGAATCTGGCGCTGCGGGCCGCGCTGGCCGCCATTCTCCAGAAAATCCCGCACATCCTGAAAGTTGTTGGCGACCAGATTCGAGGAGAGCGTCTGCGTGGGGCTCAGGGTTTCGCCATCACGCGCGAAGATATAGCCAATCTTGCCCTGGGGGATGGTGACGAGGGGCACGATGTGGACCCGGTATTGAAATGGCCCGAAGAAATGCAGGCCACCGCGTAGCACATCCGGCTGGAAACCGGCTTCGCCCTCCAGCGCAATCAAGCCACTGCGGATGGAGCCGCGCCCACTCAGGCGGCGCTCGACGATGCCCACACGATTGTTGGGGAGGTAGCAGACCGCCCCCGAGAACAACAGAATAAACAGAGCGAAAACGAGGAAGAGGGTGCTGGCCAAAACCAGCATGAGTACCAGTTCCATAGAGGGCCTCCTTAGCCCGGCGTCGGAGAGATCATCTCTCTCGACAAAATGAATGGCTGCAAACGACAGCCGACCTCATTCGTTCCAGCTTGGCGGTGGCGGCTCTCTGTTTCTGGGGAACAAAAAAACCGCAGTCAACACTGCGGTCTTTGAAGTATACGGCCGGGGTGTTGCTTCCAGGGCCTACGAAGTTAGCTGACGGGTTCGAGCGGAAAGCTGCTCGTCTCGCTAGGAGATTTACCCCAAAAGAATTGGGTCCTCCGTTCCCGATGGACGGGATTCGGCCAGTACGATATGAGGTTGTGAAAAGAGTATACGCCTCTCTTTCTGGAAAATCAAGAGCCAATTTTTGGCTCGCCAGGGCTGTGCGAACGTCGGGATGGCCCTGCGGGGCGGCCCCCACCCCCACTTCGCTGCGCTCAGT
>JACCSL010000911.1 GCA_013812995.1 Ardenticatenales bacterium
TGCCAGTACCCGTCGCTGTCGCGCCCTTCCTCATCCCAGAACTCTGCCTCGAAGAGACCATATTCTTGATCCTCATCGTCTATCAGCGTCATTTCGACAACGGCCCAGTTGCCAACGGTGAGGTTCGTATCAATTGATATTTCGTGGACCACACCAGGGTTTTTTATCTCCAGCGGATACGTTATTACTGAGCGTGGGACGACAAGAAACTCTTGCTTGACCACCTGCTGGCCCGTCAGATAGGAAACCAGCGCCCCGGTGCCGCTGAGGAGCACGCAGATCACACACACGTAGGCCGCCATCCGGTAGAGACCCTTGGCCCGCTCCTTGTCCTCCGCCTGCCCCGCGAGCGCCGCCACTTCCTTGATGCTGAAGGCGCGCTTCATCTCCCCGGCTTTGAGAAATCTACCCTCCAGAAGCTCGATTTCGTCCTTCGTTCGCTCCACGCTGTAGCACTTGTCGCCGAGCCGCGCTTCCACATAGTAGATTTTGTCGTCCACCTCGGCGCGCCAGGTCAGTTCACCGGAGAGGGCAATGATGGTCGCCGGGGCCTTCTCCGTCACCTTTGCGAACCCGCCGGGCACAGGCAGATGAGAGACGTAGTAGGGATCGAACGGGGCGGTGGGGAGAATTTTTTCCTGGAGGGCAAAGCCCTCCTCACGGTCATAGCTCAACCAGCGATATTTGCCGGAGGAGGAGAGCAGCAGCCACTCGTCCCAGGTCCATCGCTCCCCGTCGTCCTCGCCCATGAAACAGATCCAGCCGAGAACCTGGTGCATCTCGCCATCAAACTCGCCCTCCATCCCCGGCTCAATGGCCACAGCGGGCTTGAATGTCTGATCGACCTGACCAACGACAGCGGCCTCCTCTCGTGTCAGATCAATCACGCTGCCGCAGGAGGTGCAAACGAGGGTCTTGATCCCACCGCCCCCCCGTAGCTCGGGCGTGGCTCCGCACTGTGGGCAAAGGAGCTGCGTCAGACCCACCTCGGGGGTAGTCGGAGGTTGCCAAGTAGGCTCCGCGTGCCCGGGCGCAGCCGCGCCGTTCCCGCTGTCATCCCCGCGTAGGGCAACGAGTTCGTCGGCTGCCCAGCGATTGTCGGGGTTGAGTTGAATAACACGCCGCAGACACTCCGCGCGTCTCGTGGGGTCATCAACCACACGGGACAACCAGAGCCATGCCTCCTCGTTCTCAGGCTCTGCTTTTACTACGGTGACAAGCAGTTTCTGGGCGGGCTCTTTATGACCGCGCCGGGCGGCTCGTATTCCTTTTTCCAGTGCGTCCGCTATGGTAGGGTCCACGATTAGTAGTAATTTTCTTCATCCACGACCAACTCTTCATGCTGGATCGGCCGACCCACCAGATAGTCGATCTCATCCTCTGAAAATTCGACGCTGACCAGGTTATTGCCACTGGTTCCATTGAAGTAGTTGACACGCTCGCCGGGGAGCACCGTGAAGGCCAATTGCCCCTCGCCCCCGATGATCTGCGCGCGCCCCTTTTCCGTGATGAACACTTGTTGGTTGGCGACGGGAATGGTGCTGCCCACGGCGACCGCCTCGAAGGCAGGCAGCGCCGAGGTGAGCGCCTGCTTCATATAGAAGGTGAAGCTTCCCTCGTCCTCCACGAGCCAGCCCGGCTTGTCCCCATCAAAGGTCAGGAACCATTCATCCCAGAAACCGGACTCATACTGGTAGCGCAGCCGTCCCATCACGCGAAAGGCTTTGCCCTTCAATTTCCCAGTAGCGTCTACGTACAGTTTAGAGGGAAGTTGCACGAGCTTCGCGGTGCGGCCCGTCGGGTCGAGGCCGCTGTCGGTCATGAGCGATACCTGGCCGCAAAAGTCGCAGGTGACCATCTTCACGAACTGATGCTTGATGCTCATCGGTGCCCCACAGGCCGGGCAATTCATGTTTTTCATGGGCAATCTCATATTTGGAGGTTCAGGAGAGTGGCTGAATGATAACAGGCCCTATTCTTGGGTGCAATAGGATAGAAAAGGGAGAATGTGCTGCCACATTCCCCCAGTTGCTTATTAATGAAGCATCCCGCTAGCGTCGCGTGCGCGGCAGCCACTCTGCCGGATCCTCGAACTGACCCCCCTGGAAGGGACGCTGCCAGTTACCCGTGAAGGGTGCGCCGGTGTGGACCTCGAAGTGCAAGTGGGAGCCGAAGCTATACCCCTCGTTGCCCTGGCGACCAATGGGTTGCCCGGCCTGCACGCGCTGCCCGACGCTGACGGTGGCGTTG
>JACCSL010000916.1 GCA_013812995.1 Ardenticatenales bacterium
CGATGCCCATCGTGCAGATCAAGGCGATGGGGCGCGGCAGTCGCCAGATGTGTCGCATGGACAAATACGGCTTTCCGCGCACCGGCCCCAAACGCTTCAAACGGGTGCAAGGCTTCCAGACCGGCGATTTGGTGGAGGCTATCGTGCCAACGGGCAAGCCAACAGTAGGCGCTTTAGGCGAAGGCGGGCCGCTATGTGGGGCGCGTGGCGGTGCGTGCCTCCGGCTCGTTCAATGTTTTGACCCGCCAGGGCACGCTCGTGCAGGGCATCCCCGCCCGCTATTGCCGCCTGTTGCAACGCGCTGACGGTTATCATTATGCCGTCGGCCCTGTTTGGCGCGACGAGGCAGCGTTTTCTCAGTGCTCTCCCTCGCCGCTCCTTTCCTCCTCCGGCTCCAAGCCGGAGGTTTCCAGGAGCTAAACGTCTATGAGTCGACCAGCTTCCCCCACTCCAGGGGTGCCTGCGGGCACCCTGGCCCCTGGCACGATGCTCGCGGCCAGGTACCAAATCGAGAAAGTGATCGGTAGCGGCGGGATGGGTGCCGTCTATTCCGCGCGGGACCGACGCTTTAGAGCAGTGGTTCGTCGTTGTGCCGTGAAAGAGATGTTCGACACCATCGCGGACCCCGCCGCCCGGCAGCGCGCCCGCGAGAATTTCGAGCGCGAGGCCAACCTCCTGGCTAGCCTGAACCATGCCGCCATCCCCAAGGTGTTTGACTATTTCACCGAGGGCGACCGCCACTACCTGGTCCATGAGTTCATCGAGGGGCAGGACCTCGCGCGTGTGTTGCACCAGCGCGCCCGCCCCATGCCGCCGGAAAAGGTAATCGACTGGGCCATCCAGTTGACCTTCGTCCTGGATGCCCTGCATAGCAGCGAACCCCCGATCATTTTCCGCGATCTTAAGCCAAGCAATGTCATGCTACGCACGGATGGGCAGATCGTCCTGGTAGACTTTGGGATCGCGAAGCATTTTCAGCCGGTCCAGAAGGGAACAATGATCGGGACGGAGGGCTATGCGCCCCCGGAGCAGTACGAGGGCGTGGCCAATCCCCGCGTGGACATCTACGCGCTCGGGGCCACGATGCACCAGCTTCTCACCAACACGGACCCGCAGGAATACCGCCCCTTCTCTTACAATCAGCGTCCCCTTCGCCAGTACAATCCCTCCGTCTCGTCGGAGGTGGATGGCATCGTGATGCGCGCCCTGGCCTACGAACCGGCGGAGCGCTGGGAGGATATGAAGGAGATAAGGAGCGCACTACAGCGGGTGCACCAGGCCGGCAGTTCGCCTGCGGTCAAGCGCCCCGCGCCGCCGACGGAGTCTGCCGAGCAGCCCACGGGGTTCCGTCCCACCGATCCCGCTGCGCTTCGGGGCACGGGTCTCTTCGCGCGCCTGCGCCCGGAGCAGGCAGACGAAGGGGGCACGCGCCCCGTTTCACCGCCTGGGGAGGGTACGCGCCCCGTCTCGCCCCCACCCGCCGTCCCGGATATGGGCACGCGCCCCGTGGGGCAGGAGCCGCCCTACCAGGCCCCGCCTGTGATGCCGCCGATGGGAAGCACCATCGACCTGCAACAGGAGATCAAGGGGGAGGCAGCCTTCGTTCCCATCTGGACGTTCGCGACAGAGGACGAGGTGCGCTCCACCCCGGAAATCAAGGACGATCTGCTGTATATCGGCAGTTATGACACCAATATCTACTGCCTGGATGTTGCGACGGGCGATTTTCGCTGGAAATACGCCACCAATGGCGGTATTCCCGGCACGCCCGCCGTGGAGGGCGAGCTGGTTATCGTCGGATCTGAAGATCACAAGCTCTATGCGCTTAATCGGCGCACCGGGCGGCTGGAGTGGGACGCGCAAACAGGCGGGCGGATTCGCTCCTCGCCGCGCGTTCTCGCGGACCATGTATTCATCGGGTCGGATGATGGGCATGTGTATGCGTTCAATGCCACACGCGGGAAGCTGCTGTGGAAATACGATGCAGGTTCCCCCGTCCGCTCTTCGGCGGCGATTGGAGATGAGACGATCTTCATGGGGGCCGAGGATGGCTCCATGACGAGCATCGATATGAGCACGGGTGAGAGCCGCTGGCGCATCTACACGGGTGGCCCCGTCATCTCATCCCCGATTATGGCCGAGCAGAGGGTGATCTTCGGCTCTATGGATCGCCAGGTCTATGGGGTGGATGGGCGCTCCGGCTGGGTGGTCTGGCAGGCAAAGCTTACAGACCGTGTCTATTCCTCTCCATGTCTGGTAGATGACCGAATCTACATTGCCACCGTGGATGGGAACATCTATGCCATCACCGCGGATTGGGGCAAAGAAATATGGAAGTTATCCCTCAAGACGCAGATCACCTCCTCCCCCTTCGTGGATGAGGACAAGAAACTATACATCGGAGGGGTAGATGGTGGCCTTTACTGCATCAATACCGTCAAGGGAAAAGAGCTGTGGCGCTTCTCTACCGGAGGGCCTATCCCCGGCTCGCCACGCTCACGGAGCGGGGTGGTCTTTTTCGGCTCGCTCGATCATCGAGTGTATGCCATCCCGAGCAGGGCAACACCACGGTCCTTCTAAACTAGCCTGGGGCGGGAGAGCGCATGGCTTTTGAGAGCGATTACTACGAGCGGCTAGGACTCGACGCTGCTCAGGAATCGAAGCTGGTCCGTCGTCAATATCGGCTGCTTGCCAGGTTATTTCACCCGGATGTGAGTGCCGCCGAGGATGCGCAGGCGCGCTTTGTCGCGCTCCAGGAGGCATACAGCATCCTGAGTGATGAGGCCAAGCGGACGGAGTATGACAGGTGGCTGGAAACACAGCCCCTGTTCCGGCAACCCTTCCGTATGAGCGTGCAACTCTTCCCGACAAGCCTCTGTCGCAGCTATGAGCGGCAACGGGTCTATGCCCTGGTCGAAATCAGCACGCCGAGCAAGGCCGAAAGCGATGGGGTTCCCCTGAACATCATCATGGTCCTGGAC
>JACCSL010000932.1 GCA_013812995.1 Ardenticatenales bacterium
ACGTGGGAGAGGGCGCGCATGGCACGCTTCCCGATCTTCCATACCACAAATTCCGTCAGAACCAGAAATGTTGTTACTTTCTACCTCACCAAATAAACCAGTGCCCACCACTTCCGACGCTCACTCCGTTGCCAACGCATACCGCAACGCCCACAACCATACCGACAGCGACTCCATCGCGGGTCGGCCTGGAACTCTGCTCCGAACAGATCAAGGAAAGGCATCTCGCTTTGGCTTTGCATGGCTGTGCTCCTCTCTGCTGGTCTAAACAATAACAAATTGCAGCAGATATTGTGATTCGCGCTAATGATAACAAAGAAGACGGGTGCTATACTGAGACTCGAAAATTACAATCATCTCTATTCTGGAGGCTCTGCAATGTTCGTGAAGAAAATGGTTTTGATAGCGTCCATCCTGGCCGCATTGCTGTTTCATGGTTATGCCAGCAATGCCCAAGGTATCGCCCCTGCTGCTTGCTGTGGGACGCCAATTGGCGGCTGACCTTCAAGCGTCAGAGTAAGTCCAATGCTCCAGGCCATGTAGCCTGGGGCATTTTTGTTGCCCTCACTCCCCCTTACCCACGAGTTGCCGCGCGATGACGATGCGCTGGATGTGACTCGTGCCCTCGTAAATCTGCAAGCCCTTGATGTCGCGGTAGTAGCGCTCGACGGGGAACTCGTTGGAGTAGCCGCGCCCGCCGTGGAGCAGCACCGCCTCAGACGCGGCCTTGACCGCTGCTTCCGTAGCAAAGAGTTTGGCGATGGAGGTTTCCCGCGTGGTGGGTCGCCCCTCCTGCTTCAGCCACGCGGCGCGGTGGACGAGCAGCCGCGCCGCGTCCACGTCCGCTGCCATATCAGCGAGCGTGGCCTGGACCATCTGGAAGTCCGCGATGCGCTGCCCGAACTGGCGGCGCTGCTTCGTGAAGGCAATGGAGGCATCCAGGCACGCCTGCGCCACCCCGACGGCTCCCGCTGCCACGCCCAGCCGCCCGTGGTCCAGCGCGGACATCGCAATCTTGAATCCCTCGCCGGGCGCGCCGAGCAGTGCGCTTTTTGGGACGCGGCACTCCTCAAAAACAATCTTCGCGTGGTCGGCGGCGCGGTGGCCCAGCTCCTTGCCCGGCATCGCCTCGCGGCGGAAACCCGCGCTGCTCGTGTCCACAAGAAAGGCGCAGATACCGCGATGGCGGGCCGAGGCATCCCGCGTGGCAAAGACGATGGCAACATCGGCGATGTTCCCGTTGGTGATCCAGATTTTTTCTCCGTTCAGCACAAAGCTGTCCTCTTCCTCGCGCGCGCTCGTCTCCATGCTGGCGGCGTCGGAGCCCGCGTTGGGCTCCGTCAGGCAGTAGCAGCCGATCCACTCGCCGGAGGCCAGCCGGGGCAGATAGTGCTGCTTCTGTTCCTCGGTTCCCCAGTCGCGGATACAGAGCGAGACGAGCCCCGCGTGGACCGCGAGAAAGCCGCGCACGGAGGAATCGGCGCGCCCCAGCTCCTCGTAGACCAGCGCGAAGCTCAGATAGTCCATGCCGCTGCCGCCGTAGCTCGCTGCAATCGGCCCGGCCAGGAAGCCCAGCGAGCCCATGCGCTTGACCAGGTGCAGCGGGAACTCGCCCCGCTCATCGGCCTCGCGCGCCAGCGGTGCCACCTCGTCATCGGCGAAGGCGCGTGCCCGCGCCTGGATGGCTTGTTGTTCCTCGGTCAAATCGAAGCGCATGATTGATCTATTTCCGATTGGGATATGGTAGATAAAACGTAAAACGTAACTGGTTCTGCTGGAATATGTGGTGGAGTCATGGCTCTGCGTGGCGGCCCTCTCCCCGGCCTGCGGCCGCCCCTCTCCCGATTTCGGGAGAGGGGACACGGAGCGAAGCGACGTGGGGGAGAGGGCTTCGCATGGCACGCTTCCCGATCTTCCATACCACAAATTCCAGCAGAACCAGTTACGTTTTACGTTTTACGCATTACGTGTCCAGCACCGCAATACCCTCCATCTCGATCAGCGCCTCTTCCTGGAAGAAGCCCGCGACCTCAAAGAGGGCCATGACGGGATAGTAGCGGCCAAAGTAGCGGCGGTGAATCTCGCCCAATTCCTTGAGTTGTGCCCGGTACGCGTTGCGGTCGGCGACGAAAATTGTCAGTTTCACAATATCTCGCATCGTTCCGCCTGCCGCCTCAACAACCGCCTGGAGGTTGTGAAGCACCTGCTCGACCTGTGCCAGCAGGTCGCCGGGCGCGACGATCTGCCCGTCCGGGCCGCTCGCGTCCTGTCCGGCCAGAAAGAGCATCTGCCCGCCGCTGGTGAGAATGCCGTGGTTGAAGCCGCGCGGCGCGGCCAGAGACGCGGGGTTGATGAGATGCTTTTCCATTGTTATGTCAGCGCCCCACGAAGGCAGGCTTTGCCTTCTCGATGAATGCCTCGTAGAAGAGGCGATGATCCTCGCCCATCATCATCAGCGCCTGCGCCTGCGCCTCGGACTCCAGCGCGGAGAGCAGGTCCATGTTCCACTCGTTGTTCACCATGCGCTTAGTCATGGAGTGGGCAAAGGTCGGCCCCTGGGCCAGCCGCTCGGCCCACTCGTGGGCGGTGGGGAGCAACTGCGCCTGCGGCAGCACGCGATTGACCAGTCCGTAGCGTTCAGCGGTATGGGCATCCACCGAGTCGCCAAAGAGCAGCAGCTCCAGCGCGCGCCCCTGCCCGACGATGCGCGGCAGGAGGTAGGCCGAGCCCATGTCCGCGCCCGTGAGACCCACCTTGCTGAAGAGAAAGGCGATCTTTGCCTCCTCCGCGATAAGGCGCAGGTCCGAGGCCAGGGCGATGACCGCGCCCGCCCCCGCTGTCGTCCCGTTGAGCGCGGCGATGATAGGCTTGTCGAGCAGGCGCATGGCGGCCACGACGGCCCCGGTCATGCGAGTGAACTCCAGATGCCCCTTCATGTCCCGCTTGAGCACCTCGCCGATGATCTCCTGCACATCCCCGCCGGAGCAGAAACCGCGCCCCTCGCCCGTCAGGACGAGCACCTTGACCGCCTCCTCGTAGCGCAGCGCCTCCAGCAGGTCGCGGAACTGGGCATAGATATCCAGCGTCAGTGCGTTGAGTACCTCCGGGCGATTGAATGTTACCGTGGCGACACCTGCCTGCACCTCATATTTGAAATCGTAGGTCACACTCTTCTCCCATGATGGGCAAATGCCATCGTCCGTGGGCGGGCGAAGCATTCGCGCCACCTATCGTCGAATTTCGCAGGCTCTGCGTGCGAATGCTATCGCCCCTACATTTGTCGTTCGTCGTTCCGTATCAACTCATCACCGCGCCGCCATCCACGTTGATCGCCTGCCCGGTGATGCCCTTGCTGATCTCCTGCGCCAGATACACGGTCAGCGCGGCGACCTCGTCGGACTCGATGAGGCGGCGCTGCGGGCTCATGGCCTCCAGCGTCGCACGGGCCTCGGCCTCGCTCATGCCGCTGCGGGCGACGATGGTGGCAACGCTGCCATCGGTCATGGGGCTGTCCACGTAACCGGGGCAGATGGCATTGACTGTGATGTTTTGGGT
>JACCSL010000949.1 GCA_013812995.1 Ardenticatenales bacterium
TTTCACCCGTGATGAGCCGCCCCCGCAGGAAGGTTCCCGTGGTGATGACCACGGCTCCGGCGCTGTACACCTGCTCCAGGCTCGTGCGGACGCCGCACACGCTTCCCTCTTGCAGCAGCAACTCCTCGACCCGCGCCTGACGAATGTCCAGGTTGGGAGTATGCTCCAGTTCGAGCTTCATGAGCCAGCTGTAGAGGCGCTTGTCGGCCTGGGCGCGCAGGGCCTGCACGGCGGGCCCCTTGGAGGAGTTCAGCAGCCGAATCTGGAGCGCGGCGCGGTCCGTCATGCGCCCCATCTCGCCGCCCAGCGCGTCGATCTCGCGCACGAGATGTCCCTTTGCTGGCCCCCCGATGCTCGGGTTGCAAGGCATCAGGGCAATGCTGTCCAGGTTCATTGTCAGAAGCAGCGTGCGCGCCCCGATCCGGGCCGAGGCCAACGCGGCCTCGCAGCCGCTATGCCCCCCACCAACCACAATCACATCGTACATAACCGCACTCCTCCGAAAACAAAAACGACCTCGCCCGGTAATGGGGGGTCGTGGGTTCCGCGCTCAACGTGGCAAAAGTATAGCATGGCAAAAGAGCCAGAACTAAACCGCCCCTCTCCCGACGTCGGGAGAGGGGCGGCCGAAGGCCGGGGAGAGGGCCACCACGAAGGGCGATTCTCCTTTTCGCTAACGAACGTAGAAGACGATCTGAATCTGCTCGCTGTAGCTAAGCGTACCCGGCTGGAGGGACGGCCCGCTTCCGGCTGCATCCTGCGCCTCCCGCGTGATGCCATAAGCCAGCGGGGAGGGTCCACCGCCGCCAACAACCTCGCTCACCGTCGCCACCCCGATGAGTTCGACACCTGTCAGCGTGGCCCAGTCCTCGGCACGGCTGTAGGCGTCCTCGACGGCGGCCCGGCGAGCGCGCTGCTGAAGGGTCGCATCGTCGTTCAACTCGAAGGTCGGACCAGAGACACTGTTCGCCCCGGCCTCCAGCGCCGCGCCGATCAGCTCCGTAACCAGCCCCAGGTTCTCCTCGATATCCTCGATACGAACCGTGAGCTGCTGGCTAACGTGGTAGAGGGGCTCAGGAAGTTCTACCGCGCCCTCCTCGCGACTTACAGGGTCCTGCGGCGGGCGCTCCACATAGATGTTGAAGGTGCTCGTGCGCACATTCCGACGCGGGATATCCAGCTCGTCAATGATCTCCAGCACATCCTCGATAATCGCGTTGTTTTCCTCCGCCGCCGCGTTGGCGTCGGCATTGGTGGTTTCCATGCCCAGCGTAATCACAGCGATATCGGGCGTCGTTGTAATCGTTCCCAGGCCCACCACTGTCAGCGTCCGGCCAGCGTCTACATCGGTCGGATTCGCGAGGCGGAGGGGCAGAACCGTCCCGGTAATCACCTCGGTTTCGGTCAGCGCCTCCGTCGCCTCGGGTGTTGCGGTGAGATCGTCGGTATCGGTGGTTACCTCGGTGGCCTCAATGGTAGTCGTGGCCTCAGCAGTGGCCTCCGGCGAGGCCGTCGCGCCGCGCCCCGTGGTCGGGGAAGCGGCGCTTCCCGAGGTCCGAGTTGCTAGTGGGGTGCGGGTGGCGCTGCGCGCCGTGCCGGTTGCTCTGGGCGTTGCGGTGCTCTGCGCGACCGGCGCAGCACTCACCATGTTGATGGCAAGGCCACTCAGGGCAATTAGAAGTCCGGCGAGAAGGACGGATAAGGTGACTCGTCTCATAGCTCTCCTCTCAAGGAATAGGTGGGTAGAAAAGGACTGTCTACAGCTTCAGCAAGTTCTCTACCCAGAGAATGCAGCAACATCAGTTCCTTGACAATATAGAGACAAATCATCCCGGCGAGCCGTAGAAAAACGCCCCCGGAAAATCCGCCGCGACCTCCTTGCGCTTGCCGCTCCACTGCTCGATCTCGATGCGGTAGACGCTGGTCTGCGCCAGCTCTTCCGCTGTCGTGGCCCGGTAATCCTGCTCCGGGGTGAGGTGTGGGAAATATTTGTCAAGCAGTATTTGCAGCGCATGGTACGCCTCGTCGGGGTCGCTGACGACCGTGGCCTGCCCGAAGACAACCACCCCCGCATACTCGACGCTGAATTCCTTGGCGGTATCGGCGGGCAGCAGTCGCCCCATCTCGCTGACGCTGAAGCAGACGCGCTCCGCCTGCTCGACATTGGCGCGGGTGCGCCCCACGCGGGCGGTGTGCATGTAGATGACATGGGCAATCTCATCATAGACGAAGAGGTTGCTGTTGATGAAGGGCTGCCCATCGTAGAGCGTCGCCAGGGCTCCCATCGGTGCGCGATGGAGCAGCGCGACAATCCACGCCTCATCCTCGACCATTCTATCCCGGCGGCGGACCTCATTGAAAGGGTGCGCTGCATAATCTCGTGCCATTGTTTTTCTCCTTCAAGCGGATTGTTTGATCAGAGTACAGCGGAAGTGGCGTACCGGAAAGAGCCATTTTGGGGTAATATAAAGGAGCCAATTTGAATGCGAGGTCTTCTCATGCCAAAACCGATTGCCTCCATCGTGCTGGCAGCGATTTCCCTGGAGCGCCAGAGCGATACGCCGCTCCATCGGCAGCTTTATGATAGTCTGCGCCGCGCAATCCTGGCCGGGCAGCTTCGGGCGGGCACACGCCTACCCTCGACGCGCACGCTGGCGCAGGAGCTGGGGCTCTCGCGCAACACGGTGCTGGCCGCCTTCGACCAACTCCTGGCGGAGGGCTATGTGGAGGGCACGGTGGGCTCCGGGACCTTCGTGGCCGCCGCGCTGCCCGACGACCTCCTCACGGTGTCGCGCCCCATGCCCGTGCTCGCGCAGAGCGCGCCGGGCCAACGCCGCCTCTCCCAGCGTGGAACATTGCTGGCGGCCACGACCGTCGGGGCAGTAGGGGCAGGTCTCAGACCTGCCCCTACACCTGCCCCTACACTTGCCCCTACACCTGCCCCTACACCTGCCCCTACATCTGTCCCCACACCTGCTAGCCGTGCGTTTCGGCCTGGCCTGCCCGCGCTGGATGCCTTTCCCTTTAACCTGTGGCGCACGCTGGCGAACAAATGGTGGCGGCAGCCGCCTGCCGAGCTTCTGGGCTACGGGGAGCCAGCGGGCTACCGAGGGCTGCGCGAGGCCATCGCGGGCTATCTGGGCGCGGCGCGGGCGGTGCGCTGCGCGCCGGAGCAGGTCGTCATCGTCTCCGGCTCGCAGCAGGGGCTGGACCTCGCCGCGCGGCTGCTGCTGGACCCCGGCGACCCGGTGTGGATGGAGGAGCCAGGCTACCGGGGCGCACGGGGGGCGTTTCAGGGGGCGGGGGCACGAGTGATTCCTGTGCCCGTGGGCCAGGAGGGGCTGGATATCCCGGCGGGCATCGAGATGGAAGCGCGGGCGAGGCTGGCCTATGTCACGCCCTCGCACCAGTTCCCGCTGGGTGTGACGATGACGCTGCCCCGCCGCCTGGAGCTACTGCGTTGGGCGAGCCAAGCTGGGGCGTGGATCATCGAGGACGACTACGACAGCGAGTATCGCTATGTCGGGCAGCCACTCGCTGCGCTCCAGGGGCTGGACCAGGAGGGGCGCGTGATCTACCTGGGGACCTTCAGCAAGGTGCTCTTTCCCTCGCTGCGGCTGGGCTATCTCGTCGTGCCGCCCGACCTCGTGGAGGCATTCGCGGCGGCGCGGGCGCTCTCGGACCGCCACTCGCCCTCCGTGGAGCAGGCGATTCTCGCGGATTTCATTATCGAGGGGCACTTCGCGCGCCACATTCGCCGCATGAGAACGCTCTACGCGGAGCGGCAGGCGCTTTTGCTTGATGCAGCCGGCCAAGAACTGGCTGGGCTGCTGGAGCTAGAGCCCGCCGGGGCGGGGATGCACCTGCTGGGCTGGCTGCCGCCCGGCGCGGACGACCAGCGCCTCGCCCAGCGCGCGGCGCTGCATGGCGTGGACGCGCCTGCGCTCTCCGGCTACGCGCTGCATGGCCTGGCGCGCAGCGGGCTGCTGCTGGGCTACGCCGCGACCAACGAGGCAGAAATCCGCGCAGGCGTCCAGCGGTTGGCGGCGGCACTGCGACCATGACTGTCCGTAAATAGGGTTCAAGCCCCCACCTTTCAGGTGGGCCGTTTTCAACCCCGACGGGTGATTAGGTCGCAGGCGGGTGCCAGCGATGACGCCAGGAAATGCTGGCACCTGGCCTGCGGACGGGTTTTCGCACCGCTAGAGGTCCGGTACAAGGCGGGCATGAGTTACCGCCAGACCGCCCATTCGATCTACGACCTCAAATATCATGTGGTGTGGGTGACGAAGTACCGCAAAGCTGTCCTGCGTGGGGACCTAGCAATCCGGCTGCGCGAATTAGTGCGGCAGAGCTGCGCGAGCTTGGAAGTCTATATTCTGAGCGGGCATATTGCACACGATCATGTTCATCTGTTAGTCTCGGTGCCCCCCCATGTACCGATGAGTGAGGTGGTACAGCGCCTCAAGGGGCGTAGCAGTCGGCGCTTGTTGCAGGAATACCCGCATTTGCAACGGCAGTTTTGGGGACGCCATTTCTGGGCACGCGGCTATTTTGCGGCTACCTCGGGCAATGTGACCGCTGAGGTGATCAAGCAATACATTGAAGCGCAAGCCGCTGGCTCCTCCCCTGAAGCCGATGACAATTTCAGTGTGGCCGACTTCTATGTTCCAGCGGGCGACATACCAGCCCAGCAGGGTGGCAGGCGCAATCGCCACATCCGAACAAAAAAAGGCTTGCGGACGCCGTTTGCCCATCGGGTCACGCACGAGCAGCCAGCGAATCGCGACCGGAGCTAGGCCCTGGGGATACCACAGGGCCGTGTCGGTCAAGTACTCGACGGTTCGCTCGTGCCCGTCATACCAGGTGAGTCTCAGCGTCTGCCAGGGCGCATCGGGATCGCTCAGATGGTCGGCCAAGGGGAGCTGCCGTGCGCCTTTTTTGGGCTTGGGACCGCGTTTGCCGGGCACGGGAACGGGCGGCTCATAGAGGGCGGCGGCCAACCGCAAGCGGGAGACGAGCGTGACCGGACGCGCTAACCGTTGGCAACGCTGCACCAGCGCCACGGCGGCATAACTGCCATCCCCGACGAGCACGATCGCGCGCTCGGGTAGCCACTGACGTAGCCGGACCATCAAGAAACAACTCCACTCGACCAGCGTACGCACCCGGCGCGGGGACTTGCCCGCTTTGGGACGGGCGCGCAATGGCACCGCCAGTACCGGCAACGCCCAAGGGCGCGTACTCCACGCCGGGTGGACCAGCACCGCCACCACCAG
>JACCSL010000962.1 GCA_013812995.1 Ardenticatenales bacterium
AAATCCGCACCCTGGACCAAATGGTGTTGGAATTATGAAGCCCCAAACGATAGCGATTCTCGACTTTGGTTCGCAGTATACCCAACTCATCGCGCGGCGCGTGCGCGAGGCGCAGGTCTACTGTGAGCTCCTCCCCTGGAATGTTTCCACAGATCGACTGGCGGCGCTGGACCCTAGCGGCATCATCCTCAGCGGTGGCCCAAGCAGCGTGTACGAGGCCAACGCGCCGACGCTCAATCCCTGGGTGCTGTCGAGCGGTCGCCCGGTGCTGGGCATCTGCTACGGGATGCAATTGCTCGCTCACAATCTGGGTGGTCATGTCGCGCCCGCCCAGCACCGCGAGTATGGCCCTGCCTCCCTGACCCATGTGGAGGGAGAAGCGCCGCTCTTCAAGGGTCTTTCGGCTCCGCTGAATGTCTGGATGAGTCACGGGGACCGCCTGGAGGCCATTCCGACAGGCTGGCGGATTCTTGCTTCCACGGCCAGCTCGCCCTATGCCGCGATGGGTGATGTGGCGCGCCACCAGTACGGGATCCAATTTCACCCCGAGGTCCATCACACGCCGCAGGGCGACACGCTGATTGAGAACTTTTTGTTCGAGGTATGCGGCTGCTCCGCGAGCTGGACCCCCGCGAATGTGATTGATGAGGCCATCGCGCGCATCCGAGAGCAGGTCGGGAGCGAGCGGGTGCTCTGCGGGCTGAGCGGGGGCGTGGACTCCACCGTTGCCGCGACACTGATGGCGCGGGCCATCGGGGATCAGTTGACCTGCGTCTTCGTGGATCACGGGATGCTGCGCCAGCACGAGGCGGAGGAAGTGTTGCAGAGCTTCGACCATCACCTGCCAGTGGAGGTGGTCGCGGTGAATGCGCGGGAGCGCTTCTTGCAGGCGCTCTCCGGTGTGACCGACCCCGAGCAGAAGCGGCGCATCATTGGCCGAGAGTTTGTCGAGGTCTTCAAGGAGCGCGCTCGGAGTTTAGGCCACTTCGAGTGGCTGGGGCAGGGGACGCTCTATCCGGATGTCATCGAGAGCGCGGGGCAGGGCACCGTGGCCCACGGCTCGGCGGCGACGATCAAGACCCATCACAATGTCGGGGGGCTTCCCAAAGAGCTGGGCTTCAAGGGCCTTGTCGAACCGCTGCGCTTCCTCTTCAAAGATGAGGTGCGCCGCGTGGGCCTCGTGCTGGGGCTACCGGAGAGCATGATTCACCGGCAACCCTTTCCCGGTCCCGGCCTCGCGGTTCGCATCCTGGGCGACATCACCGAGGATCGACTGATAACGCTCCAGGCCGCCGACGCCATCGTGCGCGAGGAGATTGAGGCGGCGGGGCTGGGGCGACCCGATGCGGTCTGGCAGTACTTTGCCATCCTGACGCAGATGCGCTCCGTGGGCGTGATGGGCGATGGCCGAACCTATGGCAATGTGGTGGCCGTGCGTGCCGTCGCCAGCACCGATGGCATGACCGCCGACTGGGCGCGGCTCCCCCACGACCTGCTGGGCCGCTTGTCCAGCCGCATCGTGAACGAGGTACCCGGCGTGAACCGCGTCGTCTACGATATTACCTCCAAGCCGCCCGGTACAATTGAGTGGGAATAGCAGAGCGGGCACTTTTCTTTTCGTAAACAGGCGGTTATGATGCAGCCACTACTTGCAAAATGCCTGACCAATCCTGGAGCTACCATTTATGGATGAGGCGTCCCCCCTACCCGCGCAAACCCCGCCCGAAGAAGAGTCGCCGCTGCTGGATCCATTGCCCTATGCGGCGGAACCTGCCGAGGTACCCGCCGCTACCCCCATTCCCGATAACCCGCTGGAGCCGGAAGAGTTGTTTGCCACCCGCTCGCTGGAGTCCTCGGGGCTGCTTGGCTCCCCGATGCACCGCCTGATGGGGCCCTCGGTGACTAGCGCCACGACCCGCGATCTGCCGGAGACAGGCAGCCGTAACCTGCCAGATTTGACCGAGATTGTTGACCCTGCAAATACATCCCATCAGCCCCCCCAGGCCCCACCTGTGGCAATAACAACGCCCTCCGATGAGGAGGCCAAGCGCATTGAGGAGCAGGTCACCAAGGCGGATCTGGAGCGGCTGATGGGGGAAGTCACCCTGCTCTACAAGCGCGTGGAGGAAGAGTTGGCAAGCAGCCGCTACCAGAGCGCGGAGGCGCTGGGCTGGCTCAATGAGGCGCGCACCATCCTGATGGCGCGCCCCTACCACTACCCCCTTGCCGAACTGCGCGTCCAGCAGACGCGCGTACTGCTGCGGCAGGTCGCCGAGAGCCAAACCGCCTCGGGGAAGGCGAAGAGCGGGCTGGTGGCATGGAGTCTCTTCTGGCTGCTGCTCCTTGGCGGGCTCTTTGCCACCGACTGGATCCTCTCGCAGAGTCTCGTCTCGCGAGGGCTCCTGACGCCCCCGGCACTCAGCGCCGATGTGTTGGGGGAACCCTCGCTGGCGTGGTTCTTCCCCCCCTGGCTCTGCATGTTGATGGGTGGGCTCGGCGGCGTGATTGCGGCGCTCTACATCTTACAGCACGCCATCAGTCGGCGGGAGTATGATCCCACCTCTGGCACAAGCTATTTGCTTCATCCAATTACGGGCATGGCGGCGGGGCTGGTGATCTACTATCTTCTACTAGCGGGTTTTCTCGCGGCGACGGTCTCCACCACGCTCCAGGTGGATGCCCTGGACCTCGCGACCCAGATCCAGATTGCCCGCAGCCCCCTCTTTTTGCTGGTGGCATTCATCGGCGGCCTGGCGCAGCAGAGCGTCTGGCGCGTGTTGCGCCGGGTATGGGATAGCGTGGCAGGCGTCGAGGAGAAGACTCCAGAGGTTGCCCCCGTCCCTGTGGAGTCCGTTCCCGTGGCGACCGAGCCTGCGCCGGTTGAACCCGCACCCAGCGATAATGGCAGCGCGAGTGACCCATCTGCCTATGATCCCTCCGCATCTCCGGAGTATCACCCTTTCCCCAAAGGGTGAGAGTTACCCCGCCGCCTTCATGACATCCGCGAGAAAGTTATAAGCTAGCGTCCACGCTTCCTCGACCTCCGGCAGGTACGCCTCCCCCAGGCTCTGCCGGACGGTCCAGAGGAGCGCCTCGCGCATGGTGTCATAATCCTGCTCCTGCACCCCATAGCCCGTATGCCGCAACCCCAACGCCTGAACCTCCAGCGCAATCGCGCCGGGGTTTTCCAGCGTGTCGATCATGAGAGCCAACGTCTGCATGAGCTTGCGTCCCTGCACGGCCATATCCGTCTTGAAAAGCGGACGCAGCTCGGGGTCCAGTTCAAAGAGCCGCTCGTAGAACATCGCCACTGCCACATCCGACGCTTCCGAGGGGGGGCGGATGTACTCAAAGGTGCGCCGCACCAATCGAATCTGTGCCAGGTTCATGCATTTCCTCCGCTTTGATAAAGTAGTAGTCTTCCATATTCTAGGATTGGCATCCCCCTGTCAAGCTGATATAATCGCCGTTTGGCGGCATATCCGTAGCCGGAGAGGAAAGGAAAAAGAGACATTGGACATTCAAAAAGAAGAGCTTGGCAACAGCCAGGTAAAGCTCACCGTTGCAGTCGAGCCAAAGCAGGTCGAGGGCGCAAAGAAGAAGGCGGCCCAGAGC
>JACCSL010000964.1 GCA_013812995.1 Ardenticatenales bacterium
GCTTCGTCCAGCGCTGCACAGCGGTGAGGAGTCCCTGGCGGCTCACGGGCTTCTGGAGGAAGTCACTGGCTCCTGCTTCGACGCCCTGCGCTTCGAGCTGCGCGGTGATTGCTTCCTTGGAACAGAGCACAATAGGAATGTCATGGGTGACCACATTTTTGCGCAGGGCGGCGATCACCGCCAGCCCATCCATTGCGGGCATCTGTAGGTCCAGCAGGATAAGCTGCGGATGCATCTCCAGCGCTTCTTTGGCCGCCCGCTGGGGGTCATGGCAGGCCGCAAAGCGGTAGCCCTCGGGCGTCAGGTAGCGCTCGTAGAGCCGGGTAATCGCGGGCTCGTCATCCACCGCGAGGATGAGCGCGTTCTGCTCCGGGCCTTTCTTGTCCAAGAGGATAGCGGGTCCCTGGACGGGAAGACTCACATAGAAGGCCGAGCCTTTTCCAACCATGCCACTGGACTCTACCTGAATCTGACCGCCGTGCATCTCCACGAGACATTGCGTGATGGCGAGCCCCAGCCCGGCACCCCCCACCTTGCGCGTCCCCGAGTTGTCAGCCTGGTAGAACGCATCGAAGAGATGGAGCTGCTTCTCCGGCGCGATTCCCATGCCCGTATCCGAGACGCAGAAGATGACCTCATCCTCCGTACTGCTGAGGCTCAGGCGAATCTCGCCCTCGTCCGTAAACTTGGCGGCATTCGAGAGCAGGCTTATGAGCACCTGACGCAGCCGCTGGGCATCGGCCCGAATCGGGGGCAGCGAGGGGGGTAGCTCCTGGACGAGCTTGATCGGCTTGTCCTTGATGAGTCGCTGGGCATCGTTGCACACCGTCTCGATGAGCCGCTGGAGATTGACCGTCTCGAACGCCAGCTCCATCTTGCCCGCCTCGATCTTGGAGATATCCAGGATGCTGTCGATGAGCTGGAGCAGGCTCTGACCGGAGTTATAAATGGTCGTGAGGTCCGTGCGCTGCGTGTCGGTCACGGGCCCCGAGATGCCTTTCAGCAGCACAAGAGTAAAGCCGATAATCGCATTCAGTGGGGTGCGCAGTTCGTGGCTCATCGCGCCGAGGAACTGGCTCTTGAGTTTGTCCACCTCGCGCATCTGCTCGGCGGTTTTGCGAAGCTGGGCGAAGGCGCGCATGTTCTGGATGGCAATTGCAAGCTGGTCCGCCATCGTCTGGAGCACCGCGATGTCTTCGTCATCGAAGGCGGCACTGTTGCGGCTTTGTACGTCCAGCGCACCAATCACCCGGTCACCGACCTTGAGGGGCAGCGCCATCTCCGAGTGGGTGTCCGGCAGCAGCGGGTTCTTGAAGTGGACGGCATCGCTCCCCACGTCCAGCGCGATGCGAGGTAGACCGGTTTGGGTGACATAGCCCACAATGCCTTCCTCCCCCACCTTGAGATTGTGCTGGCGCTCCAGCATGATGCGCCCCGCCTCGCCCGTCGCGGCGTGCAGGATGGCATACTCGCCCTCGGTATCCACCAGGAAGATTCCGGCATGATAGAAGCCGAAGCGGTCCCGAATCAGCTCCACCGCGCGATTCAGCAGCTCATCGAGGTCCTGCGCCGCCGTCGAATCGCGGGCGACCTCCGCTGCCACCTGAAGCTGGAGGGAGCGGCGCTGGAGGTCCTGCGTTCGCTCGGCCACGCGCTCCTCCAGGGTACTGATGAGGCTCCGAAGCTGTGTCGTCATACTATTGAAGGCTTCACCTAGGGCACCAATCTCATCCTTGCGATGGATGATAGCCTGCTTAGAGAGATCGCCACTGCTGATCGCCTGGGCCGTGGTCGCGAGCGCGCGGATGGGCCGCACAATCTGATGGAGCGCCCAGACACCCAGCCCGATGGCTCCGAGCAGAGCCACCAAGATGAGCGCGATGATGACCCGCACCGTGCTGATTGCCAGCGCGAGGGCCTCGCTTACCGGCTTTTCCGCGATCACATGAAAGCTCTGATTTCCTAGTTGTATGGTTTCTGTGGCAAGGACCACCGAGGATCCGCTCAGTCCTTCGTGGATTCCATCCTCGTCAGGGGGCGCAAAGCGTGTGCCACCGAGTACCACCGAGGGTTCCCGGTGCGCGATGACACGCCCCAGAGGGTCGACGATGTAGACGGTTTCCAGCCCTCCTCGGTCCGTCGCGCTGATGAGATCCCAGACGTTGCGCAGACGAATCGTGGCGATGAGGGCTCCCTGAAACGAGGGCTCCTCCTGGTCAGCGATTGGAAGGGAGAGGGTCATCAGTGGCTCGCCTGTTCCATCATCGAACCAGACCGGCCCATAATAGACCTCCTGGCGCGTCTTGGGGATGAGGAATTCGGCAAGCACCGCCCGGCTGCGCAGCCTCTCTTTGGGAAACGGGCCGCTGGCCGAGAGGCGAAGCTGCTCCTGACCCGTTTTGTCCAGTAGGGTCAGTTCCGCAAAGCCATCCTCGTAGCGAATCAGTTCAGAGAGCAACGTACTCTGCTCTGACTCGCTCAGACGAGCAATGTCTTGAACCTGGACCAGCAGATGGAGATCGCTTTCCATCTGCTGGATGAAGGCCCCGACCTCTGCGGCAACGCGCTGGGCGACCTCTCCCTGGAGGAGCAGGGCCTGTTGCTGCTGCACGGTGTAGCTGCGCCAGGCAAGAAAGCTACCCACCACCAAGAGCGGACCTATGGCGAGTCCGATAAAGGCTATGGTCAGGCGGGTCTGGATGCTATTGCGCATAGGGCACTGGTTGATCCCGTGGCTCGTCGCTACCCTCTGGCGGCGGCGGGGACCCCGGTCCACCGTTGCACGGTGGTGATGAGGTCCTGTCGCAGCACGGGTTTCTGGAGAAAGTCAGAGGCACCCGCCTCTAACCCTTGTTGTTCGATATTTTCAATGGCCTCGACCGAGCAGATGACCACGGGAATGTCGCGGGTCACGATGTTCTGCCGCAGTGCCTTGATGACCTCAAAGCCATTCATCTCCGGCATTCGTAGATCGAGCAGGATCAACTGCGGCTCAAGCCGCCCCGCCTCCTCGGCGGCCTGGACTGCCTTGTTGCAGGCCACGAAGCGGTAGCCATCGCGGAGGTATCGCTCGTACAGCCCGGTAATTCCTGGCTCATCATCAATGGCGAGGATGAGCGGGATTTCCGGCTGCTCCTCTTCTTCCTCCGGCGGCCCATCAATGGGAATGGTGAAGGCGAAGGTGGTTCCTTCTCCGGGGACCCCCGTGGACTCGACCCAGATCTGACCGCCGTGCATCTCGATGAAACTCTTGGTGATGGCAAGGCCAAGACCCGTACCGCCAATCTTGCGGGTCGCGGAGCCGTCGACCTGATAGAACGCCTCGAAGAGCTTGGCCTGTTTGTCGGGCGGAATCCCAAGCCCCGTATCGGAGACGCTGAGCAGAATCTCGGTGTCCACGCGAGTCACCGTGAGGCGAATGTGTCCCTGCTCGGTGAACTTCGAGGCATTCGAGAAGAGGTTGAGAAGCACCTGCCGCAGGCGCACCGGGTCGGCGCGAACGGTGGGAAGATCGTCCGGCACTTCCTTGAGCAACTCCACCGGCTTGTCCTTGACCAGGCCCAGCGCGGTGCTGTACGCTACATCGACCACCTGCTGGAGGTTGACATCCTCGAAGTCCAGTTCCATCTTGCCCGCCTCGATCTTGGAGATGTCGAGGATACTATCAATGAGCTGGAGGAGAATCTGGCCCGAGTTATAGATCGTGCCGAGGTCTTTCCGCTGAAGGTCCGTGACAGGACCATCGATCCCCTTGAGGATGACGCGGCTGAACCCGATGATGGAGTTGAGCGGGGTGCGCAACTCGTGGCTCATGTTGGCAAGGAACTGACTCTTGAGCTTATCCAACTCGCGAAGCTGCTCGGCGCTCTCACGCTGCTGCTCGAAGGCGCGCGCGTTCTGGATGGCCACCGACATCTGATCGGCCAGCGTCTGGAGCACGGCCACGTCATCCTCGTAGAACACATCAGGCGAGGTGCTCTGCACATCCAGCGCCCCGATGACGGTGGAACCGATCTTGAGCGGCACGGCTAGCTCGGCGCGGGTTTCTGGGAGCAACTCGTTGAAGTGCCACGGCGCGCCCCCGGTGTCGGTATCGCGGATAACCGTGGATTGTGCCGTCGAGGTCACCTGGCCGATGATTGAGCGGCTCCCGACCGCCAGCTTGTGACCGCGTTCCAGCAGGATTTTCCCGACCTCGCCGGTGGAGGAGCGCAGCACCGCCCACTGTCCCTGGTCGTCCACCAGGAACACCTGGGCGTGGTAGTAGCCGAACGCGCGGCGAATCTGTTCCACGGCGGCCGTCATCAGATCATCCACCGAGAGCAGGCTGGTTGCAGCGCGGCTCACCTCAGCGGCGGCCTCTAGCTGGGCGGAGCGTCGCTCGCTTTCCTGGAAGAGGCGAGCCACCTCCAGGGCCTGGGACATCTGCTCGGCCACGACATTCATCAACTCAAGCTCGTCCTCGCTCCAGTCGTGAAAGTCATCGTCTTCCAGCATCAGCTTTCCAAACGCCTCGCCGCGCGCCGTGAGCGGAAGAACCACTCGCTGGGGCTCAATCGTGACGGGGTGGTTGGGGGAGTCGATCATATTCTGCGTTTCATCATCCTCGTTGATGAAAACCCCCATCTGGCGGAGCGCGCTCTGCCCCCAGCGCTGCTCCAGCGACGCGCTTTCCATCGTGCGGAGGTTGCTCGCCTGCTGCCGAATGAGGGAGCGCAGCGAGACATTATTCAGCAGCGTGCCCAGAATTTGCGCGATCAGGGTGAGGGCATCCAGGAGCGCGGTGGAATCAATCGGCTCTTCCTTGAGAACCAGAAAGAGGAGCGCCCGCTCCTGCGGGTCGATGAGAACGGGGATGGCGAACTGATGGCTCTCTTTGTCCACCCGATACTCACCCCGCCCATCCTCAAAGAGGGGCGGGGCGCTGTTGTCCACGGGCTGGATGAAGGAGGCCGAGGGGAGCGTGTTCTGTGCCTGCTGGAGGGTCCAACGACCCTCATACAGCTTGAGGAGTCCGGCTCCCTCCGCCCGCAGTTCGCGGCAGAGCATACTCAGCGTGGCGGCAATGAGAGGCGTCTCCTGGTCTGGTGAGAGGCTGCTCAGTTCCTGCTGAAGCCGTCGGACAAGGACGCTATACTGGGTTCTGGCATCCATGCGGGCCGCCAGGGCACGCTCGGTCTGGAGTTGTTCTCTATCTGCGCGTCGCCGCAGGGCACGGTAGGCCCCATTGCTGAACGCTGCAATGACCTCGCCGATGAGGGCCGTCGAGATGGTACCGCTCAGCCAACTCGCCAGCACGCCCTGCGCGGTGGCAAGCTTCTCGATACTGTCAATGCCCAGTTCCACCAGTTGCTCGCCCGCCTCAACCACGCGCTGGAGCGAGGGCATCTCCCCCTCGTCGATGGCTGGTACACTCTCATGAATCCAGTCAACGAGCGTATGGAGTTCGCTTTGGAGTACAGAGTCGCTCAGTCCGGAAACCGTCTGGCTCTGTAGAATCTCATGCCACTGCCCAACCAGAATCTCGCTGTTGAGCGAAGCTTGAGGCGTCGACTCGACCTGCGTCATAATAGCCCCTTCAGGGAGAATTAAGGTGTCATGTGGCCCCGGCTGAGGAGCCTGCATGATTATGTCTCATTTCACTACCGGATGTCCAACGCTACCCTTGTTATGGTAACATCCATCTCTTAATGCCCGTTCGACCCCTTCGAGCTGGACTTGCCCCCGTTCCCGGCGAAGCCCTTGGAGCTTCCTTCCTCCGGCTGCATCCAGGCCATCGCGCGTTTGACATTCAAGGCGCGCTTCAGCTCCTGGAGCCCGATGCGCATGATCTCCTCCGGCTCCGTCGTGGAGTGGAGTCGGGCGGTGATGCGCGAAATCTGCTCCTCACGCCAGGCTCGACGTTGGGCTTCCTGGAACAGTTGCTGGCTCTGGAGCGCCGTGGCTGCCTGCTGTACGATGTTTTGTAGGCGGCGGACGATGTTCTCGTTGATCGTTCTTGCGCCCGAGGCGTTGAAGCCAATCCATCCCATGTAGCGCGTACCGATGCGGAGCGGGAGGTACAGGAGCGAGCGAATCTCCAGATGGCGCAGCGCCTGGCGCTCCTCATCCGTCACATTCTCCGAGGCTTGAATGTCCTCAAAGACCAGCGGGGCCGTTACGGGCAAGCGTCGGAAGATGGGGAAGTCGCGCACGCGGAAGGTCTGCGCCAGGGGAATTAACTCCTGGTGCCGGTTGAGCCCGGCCACCGCCGTGAAGTTGATCGGACGCTCGCCCTCCAGCACCGGCTCATCGAAGAGTAAAAGAACCACCTGGTCGGGGTTGATGGGGTCAGCGAGTGGCAGCAGCGCCTCCAGCAACGCCTCTGCCGTTTCTGCCTCGTTGATTCCGGCACCGGCTTGATAGAGAAGGCGCGATTCGAGCAGCGATTCCTGCGTCTGGATAAGCAGCTCCCGGTTCTGCATCGTGGTGGCGGCCTGTGTGGCGATGGCGACCAGACGATCCAACTCGGTGGCTTTGAACGAGCGCGCCTTGGGGTAGGAAACGAGGATGACACCGGTCCACCCATCGGCCATGCGGATAGGAACCGCCATCAGCGAGGTAATGCCTAGAAGATGGAAGAGTCGCTTCTCGCGTGGGGTGAGACGCGACTCCTCCTGGATGTCCTCCAGCATCAGCGGCTCGTGTGTGATCTTGAGTTTACGGAGCACTGGCAAGGTATTGTCCGAGAAGGCTGCCTTCTGAATTTGGCGCGCGTCGCCCCGGCTGAGGTAGGCCCCCTCGACCCTGGCGCTGCGGATTACCTCGTTGGCATCGAGGGCCAGCGAGATGAGCGAGACCGAGGCTTCGGGATCCCGCACGACGTGGGTGGCGATACCGGCCGCGATTCCCTGGAGGGAGTCTGCCTCGTTGATGGCGCGGCTGGCACGGTAGAGTGCCTGGGTCTGCTCCAGCGTGCGGCTGATCTGCTCGAAGAGGCGTGTGCTCTCGATGGCGGAGGCCAACAGGTTGGAGATGTTCTGGGATAGCGAGACGTCAACGTCACTCCACGGGCGGAGCCGGGAGATCATATCCAGGCCAACCGAGCCAATCATCTCACCACGAACAAAGAGCGGGATCAGCAAGATGCTCTTGATGCCTTGAGACTTCAGCAGTTCAAGGATATCGGCCACCAGCGGCTCCGTGTTGACGTTGGCAATGGCAAGCGGGCGCTTGTTCTCCCGCAGCCAGTTGATGGACTTGTTGTCCTTGAGCGAGATCTGGCTGCCAATGGAGGGGGGTGGGCCGTCCTTGCGATACTGCGCCACGACCTGGCCCACTTCCTTGCCCAGGTCAAAAAAGATGATTCCCCCCTGGTCTGCGTCCATGATCTCGGTGATTTCCTGGACCGCGAGCCGGAGCATCTCGTCCAGGTTGTTGGCCTGGAGCATCTTGGAGGTCAGATCATTCGTGGCACCCAGGCGCGAGGCACGCTCTTCCAGGCTCTGGAGGAGGAAGAGGTTTTCGATGGCAGTCGCCGCCTGGGCCGCGATGGTACCGAGGCGTTCAACCTCAACGGGCATGACGTGGCGGGCGTTCGGCAGCGAGACTTGCAGGAGCAGTTGGCGACCCTCGATCCGCGCCAGCGGCACCGCGATGAGGGCTCCCACCTGTAACCGTTCGTAGAGTTCCCGCGTCAGGGGGTCCAATCGCGTGTCATTGGTGGTGTCGTGGATAACAATTGCCTCTCTAGCACCCTTCAGCGTGTTGAAGAGGAAGTATTGTTCCTTGGAAATCGGGTGGACGCGACCCCCCAGCTTCAGTTGCGGGCGGTCCGGAACGATGATGGCCTCAACCCGCAGATGCGAGGGATTCCCCTCATCATCGGTATGGACCGTCACGATGGAAATATCACTCGTATCACTGGGCGCGACATAAAGCTGGATGGCACGCAGGATATCTTCCAGCGATTCCGATCCCGAGATAGCGCGCCCCGCCTGGTAGAG
>JACCSL010000975.1 GCA_013812995.1 Ardenticatenales bacterium
CCAGGAGGCTATGCGAAAAAATAAGGGTTCCTGAGAGAAAGCGAGTGAGTCATGGCGAGACCTACCCTTTATGAGGTGGCAGGCGTTGCTCCAACCACGGGTCCGGCCCAGATTGCGGCCTCGATTCAGGCGCGTCTGGCAACCGCAGACGAGGACGAGCGGGAGTTGCTGCTCCATGCGCGCGACACCCTGCTCGACCCGCTCAGCCGGGAGTCCTATGATCGGCTACAAGGGCTGCGCGCTCCCCTCACCGCCGAGGAGCGCGCGGCCTATCTTCAGGGACAAAAGAAGGATATCGAGGACGAAGAGGTAAGTCGCCACGAGGGCAGCGTCTTTGCGGAACTCTTCTTCACCATGTACATTGCCGCCTTCGTGCTCGTTCTGGCGCTCTGGATCGTGACCATGCTGTACCTGGTGCCAGGGGTCGCGCCGGGAGTCACGCAGATTCTCACGCTATACCGATATGAGGCGTATACCAACGGTGTCACCATCCTGCTGCTGACGGTTCCCTACGCAATCCTGGCCTATCTCGTTATCCACCTCTTCGAGAAGCAGATGGAGGCGGTGGGACGAATCATTCTGATTTTCGGGCTGAATCTGGCACTGATTTTCTTTACCTTCCGCCGCTATGATTTTAATGACCCTTTTGCTACCCTGGCCGCACTGCCCATCATGATTCAGATAATCATGGGCAGTGTGCTGCTCATGCGCTACCTGGGGCACCGCGACCTGAGCAAGATTCTGGGTCCCAGAACAATAAACAAGCGGCGAAAGTAGCACCCTGAGCCCCATGCACATTGCACTGACTGCCCCGTTCTGGGGCCAACCTACCACGGGGAGCGGCCAATATCTGCATCGCCTGGTTGAGGAATTGCGCCAGCAGGATAGCTCGCTGCGCCTCACGCTCATCGCGGATGCGGACGCGGCCCGCCGCGCGCCCCCGCCGGAGGGCGTCTCCTGGCACGTTGCGCGCACCCCTTTAGATGACAGATCGCCCAACCTGGCCAAGCTCTGGTTCGAGCAGGTGGCCGCACCCCGCGCCGCCCGAGCGGTGGGCGCGGACCTTCTCCACGTCCCCTACTTTGCGCCCCCGCTGTCGCACACGATGCCCCTCGTCGTTACCATCCACGACCTGATTCCCATGCTTCTGCCCGCGTACCGGGGCAGTGCCCTCGTGCGGGGCTACACCGCGCTGGCCGCCCGTGCCGCCCGCCGCGCGGATGTCATCCTGGCCGACAGCCACGCCTCGCACCGCGACATTCTACGCCATCTCCGCGTGGAGCCAGCGCGCGTTTACACCGTCTATCTCGCCGCCGATGAGTGCTTTGCGCCCCAATCCGCTGAGGCTATCGCGGCGGTGCGGCGCAAATATGCCCTGCCCGAACACTTTGCCCTCTACCTGGGCGGCTTCGATGTGCGCAAGAATGTACCGCGCCTCCTCAAGGCACTCGCGCAGAGCGACGGTGAGTGGCCGCTGGTGCTGGCGGGGAAATTGCCGGGGCAAGACAGCGCCTTCTTCCCGGACCCGCGCCGCCTCGTGGCGCAGTGGGGGCTGGACGAGAGAGTGATTTTCACCGGCTGGATCGAGGAAGAAGAAAAACCCGCGCTGCTTGCCGCCGCCGATCTCTTCGTCTTCCCCTCGGCCTACGAGGGCTTCGGGCTACCCATCCTGGAGGCGATGGCCTGCGGCACCGCCACGCTCACCACGAACGTTTCCAGCCTGCCGGAGCTGGCGGGCGATGCCGCCGCGCTCGTCCCGCCCAACGATGTCCCCGCGCTGGCCCAGGCAATGACCCACCTCATGCGCGACGAGGCCGCACGCCGCGAGCTTGCCGCGCATGGCCCAGGACAGGCCGCGCGCTTCTCCTGGGCTCGCTGCGCCGCCGAGACGCTGGAAAGCTATGGGAGAGCGTTCTCATCCTCGAAATTTTCCAGTTCTAGCTCTCGTCCTCCTGAATCGTCTTAAATCCTGCGGAGTGCAGATGATCTCGCAATTCTTCTAGTTCTCGCGAATGCTTATCTAGGTCATAGTGGATATATATCGTCGCTCTCTGGTTACCTGTTATGAAAGCTATTATTGATGCGTAGAATTGCTTTACAAATAACATAAGAAATTCCTCATCGTTGGCATCGACAACATGTTGATGTAGTCCTAGTGACAGCAAAATTTCTCTTAATCTATCATATGTGAAGGGAGTTATATCAGCCTCCAATCTCCATTTTCCTCGATTGATCCAACTTTCAAAGTACATGAAATCGACAGGTTCAGACAATATGCCTGACTCACACAGCCAATCAACGGCTTGTTCAAACGTAGCACCAGCGTAATAAATACGAGTATCATGACGAGGCAATACATATAAAGCGTCTGGGCATTGTGGATGGAAAATCAACTCATCCCCATCCACAGTATCAGCTACTCTAATTGATTGAATGACCTGGCTCTTGTAATAGTTCAGGGGGGGGTATGGACAAGCAGAGCGAAAATCGAGTAAGCTAAGGCCATGAGCGA
>JACCSL010000724.1 GCA_013812995.1 Ardenticatenales bacterium
AAGGGGTGTCGGGTTTCTGCTCGGTCAGATCAATGACCGCCGCGTTTTTAACTCCTCTATGCTGATATCGCGTGGAAGCTCATGGTCGGCGTTATAGTGAATAAAAACATAGGCACCTGTTCGGGGGCCAGTGTTTGCCACACTTTGCAGGGCCTCAATCGCACGACGATCATATTTATTGGGGAAATCTGCCGCGAAGACGAACTGATAACGCTCATTAATCCGGAGCATCGGATCAACCATCTCGAAGGAGGGAGTGGATGCATCCAGATAGCTTTCGTTGATTCTTTGAATGTTTTGGATCACTGTTTCCAGGTCGCGACGGGCATCACCGCTGTTTTCTCGAACCTGGGGCAAATGACGCCGCATGGGGAATGCCGCCCCATACCCTGCTGGATCCAGCAGGGTATAGGCAGTCTGATGGGGCAACATCAAGGCGGTGCGGATCAACAAAGACTGGAGGAGCCCCACCCCCGAGTCATAAAGGTTGCCCCGCGTTTTTAGGAGGATTGTTCGATTTTGACCAATAAAAGGGGACAGGGCGGGGAGGGTGAAATTTTTCGCGCTGTTCTGACGACTTTCTACCAGCTCCCCGATGCGGATGAGCGTCGGTATAGAGTCGCCCTCCGTACTACCAGGATCCCATAAAGGAGGTTGCCACTGCTCCCACTGCGGAGCAGACCACCCCAAAATGCGATGGGGGGAGGCGTTTGTCAGAAAATCGGTGAGTTGGGTGCTACTATTTTCTAGTCGTCTACTGAAAAATTCATCGAATTGGCCAGCATGATTGTTACCATGTTGGATCAACCCACGTATTCGTGCCGTCATTCCATCTATTTGCTTCCGCAACTGACCAATGTTGTTCTCTATTTCGGGGATTTTTTCCGTCCCAAACATAAGCTCCTCGCACTTAGTAATTAGCGGGCTTTACCGTACAGAACCATCAAGAATAAAGGCTTTGGTCATAACTCAACGACTTTCTCGTACGGCCACAGCATTATACCAACCTCGAGAAGGTGGGTAAAGCCCCCTCCAAGGATTCTCAGGGCTTCTCCAAAGTCGCACGACCAGGCAGCTCCTGATGGCCGTTGGCCGTACCCAGAGGGAACCCACGGCCTGCGCCGACGCGCTATCTGCGGGGGGAGGGCGTCCCCGCAGGCGCTGAGGGGGGACTTTAGTCGCCTCCGACTCCTAAGAAACCTGCGCGTTTCTTCCCCCATGAAGGAGGCGTTTCGCCTGCTGGACTTGCTTTTGAGAAGCCCTGGTCAAAAGGCTGAAAGCTATTGAATCCGTCAGCCCTTTTGATTATAATGGCGGCAGCACCATACCATTAAGGAGATACGGGATGCCACAAGGGAACAGAGATCGGCAAGAGGAAAATACTACCCATAAGAGGTCGCAAACGGACAAGTCGGGGGTAGTGAACCGCACGACAGGAATTGGTGCTGAGGGGGCGCAACGCGCCATCCTGGACCCAAGCCAATTATCTCCGGCGGAGGTGCTGCAACTTCAGCGCACGATTGGCAATCAGGCGGTAGCCCGTATGTTAGCCACCAAGGGCACTGCTCCGCCGCTGTCAACCAAGAAAGAGATACAAAAAAAGGGGACGCACGAAAGCAAGGATGTCGGTGGCATAGAAAAGATAAATACAGGGAATAGCAATGAGCCGACCATACAAAGAAGATTTGGATTTGAAATAGAGGTTCCCATATTCCTCACCGAAGCTCACGGACCATTAAACGCAAGGCGAAGAGATCCAGGAACAGCCCTGGCGCTTAATCAAGGGTCCTTCGACATCAAAGTGGACCATAATCAGGAGCTTCAGCCCCTTGCATCTTATGCAAACCAGAATCAGAACGGTAACACGGAAGGTTTTGGTCACGGCCCGCCAATCGTTGAGATGGTTACACATCCAATGGATGAGTTCGCATTGACAGAGCAGGATGTAAGAGATCGGGCGGAGAACATGGCTGCTTGGGCAGAAAATGTTCATGGAGTCGCCGCGGCTGGTGAACATAACCTTACGGGCAATTTGCATGTTGGAAGTGCTAGCCCCAGGCGAACTTTACAAAGTACGATGGGGTATTTCCAGACGACCTATGGAGTCAAGTTATCCAGCGTACCCGAGATGCTTAAACACACAGCAAAGAAGGGGAAAAAGAATGCTCCCGCAGAAAAACGGGCTCCTTCGCTGCAGTTAGAAAAAGCTGTAAAAGCTGGATATAAAGCGACGCATGCTATCAAGCACCTTCGTCCCAATGATCCAGGGCCTAAGGTGAAAGGACTGACGACGCAACAGGAACGGAAGATGTTAGAGGGATACACCGTCTTGTTAGCCAACTATATCCTTGCGGATACTTTGCTGGGGGCAGGAGTCGGATTAGGGAAGAATCTGCTAGGGGATTATTTCTATAAGACCAACCTGGGCACGCTGCGAGCCGCGCTACCAGCTGATATCCAAACGCATGTTCTTGATGAGCCAGCAATATTAGCCGTCTACATTCAGCAACTAGCTGAAGCCTGCGACAGAGACCCGGCTGACGATATGGCCGCAGGGATGACGATAACCCAGTGGGTAACCCAAGTGGTGGGTGGTGGTGACGACGTGTACTTAAATGCGATGAAGAACCCCTGGAGTGCAGTGTTAAACTCAGAGAACATGGGGCCAGGGACAAACCCGGAAGCCGGCGTCGTCATGGAGAACCGCGAGCCGCAGAATTTAGATGACAGTAGTAAACAAAAGCACGCGGACAACAAGACCGAGCTGGCAGGTTTTCACGGTGGGCCACAAAAAACCCAAGCCCAACTACAGGACTTTTTACGCGATATGACAGATCCAAAGAAATACCCCTCTGATCAATGGGCGTCAATGATGGTGAAGGTCTACCATTTGTTGCGACAGATAAACGCATAAGTATCCCGACCGTGCTCAAGACCGAAGAGGCCACACCAGTGTTAGGTGTGGCCTCTTCGCTTCCTCGTTTGTTTAGCGATAACTCTCAAAGTCGCTCGATGATCGTCGCGGTTGCCATACCATGCCCGATGCACATACTTTGCAGGCCATAGCGCCCGCCGCTGCGCTCCAGCTCGTTGAGCAGCTTCGCCATCAGGACCGCCCCGGACGCGCCGAGGGGATGGCCCAGCGCCATCGCGCCGCCATTGGGGTTGACGCGCGCCGGGTTGGCTTCCAGTTCCTTCTGCCACGCGGCTACCACCGGGGCGAACGCCTCGTTGATCTCGATGACATCGATATCGTGGATGGTCAGCCCTGCCCGCTCCAGCGCCCGGCGCGAGGCGGGAATGGGACCGTCCAGCATCAACTCCGGGTCCGACCCCACGACCACGCGCGTCACGAGGCGAGCCCGCGGCATCAGGCCATGCGTTTTCAGGGCGCTCTCACTGGCGAGCAGCACCATCGCCGCCCCGTCGGAAATCTGCGAGCTGCCCGCGGCTGTCACGACGCCATCTTCTTTGAAGGCGGGGCGGAGGTTGCGAACCTTTGCCTCGTCGGCAGGCCAGCGAATTCCCTCGTCCTGGGTGAGAAGCCCACTCTTCCCCTCCACAGGGGCGATCTGAGAGTCGAAATAGCCCCCATCCCGCGCCAGGGCCGCGCGACGGTGGCTCTCGATAGCCATATCGTCCAGCAGGGAGCGCGACAGGGACCATTTCGCGGCCATCATCTCCGCCGAGATGCCCTGCATGACGGTGGGCAATCCCTCCAGCCAGGTCGTCGGCCAGTCGGAGCCCATCGCGACCCGGCTCATGCTCTCCACGCCGCCCGCCACGACAAGCTCCATGTCTCCGCTGGCAATCGCCTGCGCGCCGAAGTGAATTGCCTGCTGTCCCGAGCCACACATACGGTTCAGCTGTACACCCGGCACGCTGTGCGGCAGCCCCGCATAGAGCACCACGAGCCGCGCCAAATTGGCTCCTTGCTCGCCCACGGGTGTGACGCAGCCCAGAATCACATCATCCAGCGTGGCGGGGTCGATGGGGTTGCGGGCCAGCAGCGCACGTAGCGGGTACGCGCCCAACCGCACGGGCGGAATCTCGCTCAGGCTACCGCCGCGCCGCCCGATGGGGGTACGCACGGCATCAACCAGATAAACCTCTCCCATATCGATTTCCTTCCTGATTTTTATCCTTGCACGTCTTGCCTATTGTACCAGAGAGCATGGCAGGGGTAACGCTCAGCCAGCGCCATCGGCAACGCGTTGCGATCTATGTTGATCGCCGCAATACCAGCGACCTCCCCACCGGCCTGCTCAACGAGCTGCACAGCCGCTGCCATCTGCGCCCCGGTCTCGATCCACTCATCGAAGGGCGCGCGGCAAAGGGCTCGGAGAGGGCGGCGACCAGCCAGGCAAACGCCTCAGCATCCGCAAACAACGGGGTGACGTCGCAGCGCGGGCCGGTTGTCTGCGTGTCGATGAGATGCAGATAGTTTATCATAGGTACCATCAGCTTTCCGTGAATTTGAACAAACTGAACGGGATGAGCAAACTTGAAGGGAAAGCTATATTCTGACCTCAGTAGCACCATGCGACAAGGGACACTCCCTAGAAATGGATCCGTTCCTCGATGAGTTCCACACTTCATGGCTACATTCCCGTGGATCGCCGCCATGCCCTGGCACGCGGTGAGACGCTGCCGGAACAGAGCAGCGGGGCGGTGCTCTTCGCCGATATTTCAGGGTTCACCCCGCTGACCGAGGCAATGGCTCAGGAGCTTGGCGCTCGACGTGGGGCCGAGGAGTTGCCCCGCCAGCTCAACCTTGTCTATGACGCT
>JACCSL010001037.1 GCA_013812995.1 Ardenticatenales bacterium
GAATCCCACGTTCCGGGTATTGTTGGGTCGCCTACGCCGGGTCATCCTCGCAGCGTTCCAATTCCAGACATTTCCCCTCACCAGACTCACCGAGGCGCTGTCCAAAGAAGGGAAAGGAGGCGCGTCACCCCTTTTTCGTGTCTTCTTTGCTCTCAACGAATCAATAGAGGCACCCGCTTTTTCCGGTATTCGATCCTCAGCATTCCCCTTGACCTATGATGCCGCGCAGTTTGAGTTGAGTTTAATTATGGAGCTGCGGCATGGGCGGCTGAGAGGAACCTTCATGTACAATAGGGATTTATTTGAGCCCGAGACCATTGGGCGTATGGTAGGTCATCTCGATTCCCTGATGACGGGGGTTCTGCAAGATGCCGACCTGCTGATCGATCGGCTCCCCCTGCTAAAGCCCGCAGAACGTTCTCGGTTGCTCGGCCATTGGGGCAAGAGCGAGCGCACCTCCCTCGCGGCCCAGAGTATCCACGCCCTGTTTGAAGCTCAGGTACAGCTTACCCCGGATGCGATAGCCGTTGAATCTGATGTCGGTCAGCTCACCTACGCGGAACTGAACCGGCAGGCCAACCAGCTTGCTCATTGTCTTAGGCAACGGGGCGTTGGGAGCGAAACGCTCGTTGGCATCTATATGGAACGCTCTATCGAGTGGATCGTCTCGAGCCTGGCTATCTTGAAGGCAGGCGCTGCTTACCTGCCCCTGGAATTGGATATTCCGCCTCCACGGCTTGCTTTGATCGTGGAGGAAACCTCTCCTGTGGTCATTCTGACCCACTCAGCGCTGCTGGCCCACCTACCCTCGACAAGCCAGGTGCTCTGTATCGATGGGGATGCAACGCTCGGACAGCCTGATGAAGCACTGAAATCCCCGAGTAACCCAGAGGCGCTTGCCTATGTCATGTACACCTCCGGCTCGACTGGTAAGCCAAAAGGGGTGAGTATCCCCCACCGGGGGGTTGTCCGCCTCGTCCGGGAAACCAATTACATTCAAATATCACCCCATGATCGGTTCCTTCAAGCCTCGCCCCTTGCTTTCGATGCTGCAACCTTCGAAATCTGGGGTGCATTGCTGAATGGGGCACGCCTAGTGCTGCCACCGCCCGGACGATTGGCGCTGGCAGTGTTGGGAAAGATCATTCAGGAGAACACGATCTCGGTCCTGTGGATGACGAGCGGGCTTTTTTCATTAATGGTCGAGGAGCAACTGGATGCGCTCCAGGGTATTCGGTGCTTGCTGGCTGGGGGAGATGTGCTGTCGGTAAAGCATGTTCAGAAAGTAGCACACCAATTGCCCCATACGCAGTTGATTAACGGATATGGGCCTACTGAAAATACCACCTTTACCTGCTGCCATCAGGTTCGCCGGGATGAAGATTGGGCCGGGCCAATTCCCATCGGAGAACCGACTTCCCAGACAGACCTTTATATTCTCGATGCATGGTTACAGCCGGTGCCCATGGGGGTTGCCGGGGAGATATACACGGGGGGGGCAGGTCTGGCGCGCGGGTACTTCAACCAGCCAGCGCTGACAGCAGAAGCATTCGTCCCTCATCCCTTCGACAACGGGGCGCGGCTGTACAAAACAGGGGACCGCGCCCGTTGCCGTTCTGACGGATTGATAGAGTTTCTGGGACGGGTCGATGATCAGGTAAAAATTCGCGGGTTTCGGGTTGAACCCAGTGAAATCCAACGGCTGCTGGTAGGCCATCCCGCGATTCGAGATGCAGCGGTCATCGTGGATACAGCCGTTTCTGGGGCAAAGCGACTCCTTGCCTATGTTGTTGCCACCACAGATGAGCCCCCTTCGCCAACCGCCCTGCGCGCCTATCTCACCACGACCTTGCCCGACTACATGCTCCCGGAACAGATTCTCTTGTTGGAGCAGCTCCCCTTGGGTTCTCGTGGCAAGGTGGACCGTCGCAACTTCCCTATCCCCGAGGCAGCGCAGGCGCTTCCTGAAACGCCGATGGCGCTCCCCCGCAATGCAACCGAGGCCACCCTGGTTGAACTTTGCTCCGAGATGCTTTCGATGAAAAATATAGGCATCGACCACAATCTGTTCGATCTTGGCGGTAACTCCTTGCTGTTCATGAAGCTCAAAGCACGGATTGACCGTCTTTTTGAGATCGATCTACCGCTGAGTCATTTCTTCGATTCCCCGACAATTGAGGCACTGGCGCTATACATCGTTCAACAAAAAACATCCCAGGTGGATTCGCAATCTCTGGCTCTAGCTCGTCTTCTTGATGAGATTGCACAACTTTCCGATGATGAGGCCCGCCACCAACTCGATTAAACTGTTGCTAGCCGGTTTACCATCAGTCACCCAACATCACAAGAAGAGGAATCTTTTATGGCACCAAACCATTTTCTAACTCTGTCCGACCTTGACCCGGCGATCCAAACCGAATTAATCATGCAGTCGGTCCGATATGGGGCCGACTATAGCGCTGATGCCACCATCCTTGCCGGAAAGGTGGTTGGTAGCTACTTCAGCAAACCCTCCACCCGTACACGCTCTGCCTTCTCGGTGGGAGCCCTCCGCCTGGGATCGCAGCTTGTCACTTATGGCCCGCAGGATCTACAGCTAACGACAGGCGAGACGTTGGAAGATACGGCGCGTGTGCTGGCTGGTTATCTCGATGCGCTGGTCGTGCGCTCGAACGGTCCCATCGAAAAAATGCATACCCTGACCAAGCAGAATCGCATGCCGATCATCAATGCGATGAGTGAGAATGAACATCCTACCCAGGCTCTGACCGACCTCTCCACCATGCAGGAGCACTTTGGCGCGTTGCAGGATCTCCATGTGTTGTATCTTGGAGAGGGGAACAACACGGCTGCGGCGCTGGCTTTGGCCGTTGCCAATACGCCTCAGATGAAAATCACCTTCGTCACCCCACCCGACTATGGGCTCCCGGAGTCGTTACTTGCACAAGCCCAGAGCCGGGCCGACAAACACAAGGCCTGCATTGTCCATCATCACGATATCAGTAAACTACCACAGCCAGTCGATGTAGTATACGCGACCCGGTGGGAGACAATGGGAGTGTTTCATACGGACTCCAACTGGAAAGATCGCTTCTGGCCCTATAGTGTAACAGAGACATTGATGGACCATGTCTCGCGCACCAATCACACCGTATTTATGCATGACCTTCCCGCCGTCCGTGGCGACGATGTGAGCAGTGCCGTTCTGGATGGGCCACAAAGTATTGCGTGGCGTCAGGCAGAGTACAAGATGTTCTCTGCGATGGCCCTGTTGAAATGGCTGATGGTCTAGAGAGGGGTTTCATGAGAGTTATTTCACCCGCCGAATGGAGTCTCGCCCGCGACCTAGCGAGACTCAACCTCCCCCAGAAAAATAGAGCTGGATCATCTCTTGCCTATGAGCCTTCCTCGATCCCCTTTGTATTTGGGGAGGCCCTGAGCAAGGCCATCACCGACTTTTGCGAGCGCGTGGGTTGCTCTCCCCTGGCATTCTGGGTTGCCGTGATGGAGACGCTGCTCTATCGCTATACCGCTCAGGAGTCGTTCAGCTTGGGTATTGGCCAAACGACGCACCCGTATGCCTACCCTGCCGAGTCACTGATCATCGCGAGTTGCACGGTACCTGACGGGATCGGCTTTCGCCAGCTCCTCCAGGGGACAATGGCCGCCGAGACAGAGATGAACAGAGGGGGCGTCTCCATAAGGGCAGCGTCCCCCCAGGAGGTGCTCTGTGTCGTCGCGACTGACGAGTACGACGACCCTTTGGCGGAAGAGCGGCTGATTACTTGGCCCGGCGAGGAGGAAGCACCGGGCCTGTTGGCGCTCATCCACTGCTCCCCCAAGGGAGTTCGGGGGCGCTACTCCTTTAACGCTGCCTGGTACGAGGATTCCATCATCAGAAATCTGGTAGCCAACTGTGAAGTGCTGGTCGCGGGGCTGATCGATGCTCCAGAGGAAGCCGTTGACAGAATCCCCCTCTTGACCGAGAGAGAAAGACGACAGGTGCTGTTGGAATGGAACGACACTGGCAAAAAAACGCATGACCCCAGCCACAGCTTTAGTGACCTGTTCCAGATGCAAGTCGCCGCTACCCCCGACTCTATCGCGGTGGTCCATCATCATCAGAGTTATACCTATGCTCAGTTGAATGCCGCTGCCAATAAACTGGCCCACACGCTACGTGACCTCACCAGCGAGTCAGAGGGGGTGATCGGGATTATGGCGCAACGGGGGGTCGAGTTACTGAGTGGTATCCTGGCCTCATTGAAACTGGGCAAAGGGTATCTACCTTTGGACCCGAACTACCCACCGGCCCGGACAGCAGGGATTCTAGATCAAAGTCACGTCAAGCTGGTGCTGGCGGATACCGCCTCGACCCCCTTACTGTCTGATTGCCTGGGGCTGTGCGCCTCCGAACCAAAACCGAAGATTCTGGGGATCCGCGCCGTTCTGGACAGCAGCGCGCCGCCGCAAACAAATCTCGACCTGACGACGCCCTGGCAGAGTATCGCCTACATTATCTACACCTCTGGTTCGACGGGGATACCCAAGGGGGCCATCCTCGAACAGCGCGGTATGATCAATCATCTGTATGCGAAGATCGATACCCTAGCCCTGACCGCCTCTGATCAGGTGGCCCAAACAGCATCGCAATGCTTCGATATCTCTGTATGGCAGTTTTTGGCTCCCTTGCTGGTTGGGGGCTGCGTGCACATCTTCGGGGATGAAACGGTATTCGATCCCCATGCCCTGATTGCGGCGCTGGAGCGGGAGCAGATTACGGTGTTCGAAACAGTGCCCGCACTATTGCAGGAAATGGTTAATGACCTGGAGGGGGGAGGACAGAGCCATGCAAGGTTCCCCGCCATGCGTTGGATTATTCCTACAGGCGAGGCCCTTCCCCCTTCATTATGTGAACGGTGGTACCAGCTATATCCCACGATCCCCTTGTTGAATGCCTATGGCCCAACGGAATGTTCCGATGATGTCACGCAGTACGTCATTCCCTACCAGTTGCCCGATTCTATTCTTCATGTCCCTATTGGCCGCCCTATCCTCAACACGCGCATTTACATCCTGGATAAGCATCTTCAGCCTGTGCCAATAGGTGTGGCAGGTGAGTTGTACGTCGGTGGGACCGGTGTGGGGCGCGGCTACTTGAACAATCCTGAGCAGACAGCAGCCGTATTCTTGCAGGATCCCTTTAGTCAGGAAGAGGGGGCTAGATTCTACCGCACGGGGGACTTGGCCCGATATCTGCCGGATGGGAATATTGTTTTTCTGGGGCGTGTCGATTATCAGGTCAAATTACGTGGGTTCCGCATCGAGTTAGGTGAAATTGAGGTACTCCTGGAAAAACATCCCGCAATTGAAAAAGCAATCATTCTCGTCCAAAAGGATCTCTCTGGGGAAGACATTCTGGTTGCTTTCTACAAACGTGCTTCCAAGGCCTCGCCCCTCCTCTCTGAGCTATCTGACTATCTGGCACAGACGCTTCCGCCCTATATGATTCCAACGCGCTGGGCAGAGGTGGAGGAATTCCCCCTGACCTCGAATCGGAAACTTGATCGGCATAAATTGCAAGCGATGCCTCTAAAGGAGGTAGCCCGTGAAGGACAGTTGGAAGAACCTAAGGGCTCAATTGAAAAAGAGCTCGCTGTGATGTGGGCCAAAAAATTTGGTCGCTCTGATATTAGTCGAAATGACCACTTCTTGGATTTAGGGGGCCACTCTCTGATGGCGTTCCAACTTGTCTCACAATTGAGAGAGGCGTTCTTGATCGAGATCACGCCCTATGAGTTCTTGACGCAAGGGCTAACGATTGCCAGTCTAGGGGAACTCGTGGAGGCCGCCCTCTTGGAAGAGGCCAGCCACGAGGATTTCGAGGAGCTTCTTGGAGAGCTGGATGCCTTGTCGGAGGAGGAAATCAACGCGTTGCTCAAGGATACTCCTTTTTTTGAACAGGAAGATTCCGCGCAGGGCGTAGAGTGAGACATTCTAGCCCGAGATCTTGGTTCCGTCCTGAAATTCTTGGACTGATAAAGGGTTGATACCCGCCACCTCCATATGAACCAACGAAAAAGACCCTGGTCACCCCCAGGGTCTTTTTC
>JACCSL010001042.1 GCA_013812995.1 Ardenticatenales bacterium
TCATAGACCCGATCGGCCGTGATGGGTTGCGAGTCCTCGAAGGGCTCCTCGTTGCGCGACCAGCGAGCAAAGATAGAGGTTCCAGGCTCCACCTTCTTCACATCCGCCACAACATAGATGATGGGATCGTCTGTCGAGAAACTATCCCGCACATCGCGTGGCGTGTTCGAGCCGCTTTCCACAGCGCCTGCCATCTGTAGGGTGCCAAGTTCGGCCCCCGCAAAGTTTGCATTGGGGGTTGGCTCAGAACTCCCGAAACCTGGTAGGCCGATGGGGCACGAACAGGCCAGCAGGAAGAAGGCCAGGAGGGCGAAGACGCCCAGCCGAACTCGACTCTTGTCAACTGTTGTCGTCATAAAAGCTCTCCTCGTGTGTTGGTTCGTTCCTGTTGCCGATCAAGGAATCAGGAAAACCTGCCCCGGGTAGATCAGGTCGGGGTTTGAAATTTTGTCCTGATTGGCCTCATAAATCTTCCGCCACTGAGAGGCATCCCCATAATAGTTCTTGGCGATCTGGCTCAGGGTATCCCCAGAGGCAACGGTGTGGGTACGTTGCGCCGCCGCTGCGCCGACCGTTGTGGTCGCCTCAACGGGTGCAGCAGGCGCGGCGGGCGCAGCGGCAGGCGCTGGCTTCGACGCTTCCTGGCCCTCGGGAAGGTGGCGGCTCTCCTCCTTTTGGTTCAACTCGGCGCGCCGCTCCTGCTCGACCGCCGACCGGCCATAGACACTCTCCTTGGCCGACTCCTCGGTGATCTCGGCGTCGCGGACATCGCCCTCGACGTCGCGGGCCTCCCGTCGAATCTCACGCTGCTCTCGGGCCTCGTTGGCAGCCGAGGGCTTTGCCTTGCCGGGGGCCTTGCTGGGGGCCTTGCCCTCTGCGCTCTGTGCGTTGTCTTCTTTGGGTAGGTGACCGCTCTTCTTGTTTTCGTCTTGTGTGGCCATGAGCTGATAGCTCCTTTCGTGGAACAGGATTGCAACGGCCTATCTTATGGTTGTTAAGTGACACAGGCAATTGGCCTGCTGCCCACCAAACAGAAAGAGCAGTAGCAAAATACATACCATGCGTTTGAGAACAAATTCGTCAAAGCCCTAGAGCGTCGTTATAATTTTTTGCCATGCGCCCCTCTCTACTATTATTCGCTCTGATCGGCATAGGCTGTCTTATGATGGTCCTGGCAGCTTGCCAGAGCCAACAACAGGAGCCGGAGCCCGCCCCGCCCTCGCCCCCCGTGAACACCCCTCTGATGCTCAGTCCCTCCCCTGCGGTCGCGGTTGTTGTCGAGCCGACGCCCGCCATTGCTACCTTGCGCGTGTGGGGACCCGTTGATTTTGATCCCCAGCGCCCGAACGCAGACGCAGAAATATGGCAGCAGCAGCAAAGTGATTTCGAGACGGTCCATCCTGAGATCGAGATGGTTTACGAGGCAAAGCCGCTCACCGGGCCAGCCAGTCTGCTGACCTATCTGAACGCCGCGAGTTCTGTTGCCCCATCGGTCTTGCCTGATCTCATCATTATTCCCGTCACCGCGCTCGCCGAGGCGGCCCAGACAGGGCGACTCTTTCCTCTGGACTCGCTGATTGCCGCCCCGATTCAGGAGGATTTTTACCCCTTTGCCATCCGTGACACGAGCGTGGAGGGGCAATGGTTGGCGCTTCCACTGGCGGTGCGCATCGAGCATGGCCTGACCCGCTCCGGGCGACGGGGGCAAATTCCGCTGACACTGGACAAGATGGCAAGCGACAGCGCCCCCACCTGGTTATTTTCGGCGCAAGACTCCGCAAACGGCGAGGTCAGCAATGCGCTTCTCCTCCAGCTTCTGGCGATTACTGCGCCGCGCCCCGGTCCGGAGAGTCTGCCAACGGAGGCAAACCTGGTAGCGCTCTTTACAGCGCTCCAGGCGGCGCAAGGGGCCGGAACCATTCCAAACCAGGTACTGCTGCTGGCGGAAAGTGATGATCTGGTGGGGCGGCTGGAAAATGGGGAGGCGGAGTTGATCGAAGGGAACTCCTATCGCTATCTGGAAGAGCGCCGCCAGGGAACGAGTGTGACGTTTGCCCCCATTCCCACCCTCTTTGGACACCCTGTAACAGTGGTGGATGGCTATCTCATCGCCCTCACAACGGATGAGCCGCGTCAACAGGCGGCAGCCATCAGTTATATCTCCTGGATTCTGACACCTTCGCGGCTGGCGGCGTGGAGCCGTGCCAGCCACTGGGTGCCAGCCCGCCGCAGTGCTCTGGCCGCAGCAATCGACGAGGATAGCTATCGCACCTTCCTGGCAGAACGGTTGGAGAACGGATGGCTCCGGCCAAGCGATGCACCCTGGCGCGATTTTGGCCAGACGCTTCATGCGCAATTTCGGGCACTTCTGCTAGGGCACATATCGCCCGCCCAGGCAGCAGAAACAATCATAGACCGGTACGAACCCTAACCGATAGGAGGCGACTCATGTACGAGACGGCTATTCCCGACGAAACCCGCCAACGACTGGAAGAACTCGGCTCCGCAGGGGTCGTGGTGGGCATTCCCAGTTACCGTAATTCCCGCACGGTAGGCACCGTGGTGGAACGGGTAGGGCGCGCGCTCCACCAGCACTATAG
>JACCSL010001046.1 GCA_013812995.1 Ardenticatenales bacterium
CCTCCTTTGCGGACGCGCTGAACGAGTGGCTGCCGAAACTCCGCGACACGGAAGATGGCAAGCCCACGTACGCAGTCATCCAGGCCGAGGACGAGTTGGCAGCGGCCGGGATGATTATCGGCGCGGGGTGGGCGGGGGCTCGCTCGGTGACCAGCACCTCCGGTCCCGGTATCTCGCTCATGGCGGAGTTTGCCGGACTGGCCTACTTTGCCGAGGTACCAGCGGTGATCTGGGATATCCAGCGCATGGGGCCGAGCACCGGGCTACCCACCCGCGTCTCCCAGGGTGATATTCTCTCGGCCTACACGCTGAGCCACGGCGACAGTAAACATGTCGTCCTCTTCCCGGCCAACATGAAGGAATGCTTCGAGTTCGGGCGCATCGCGTTCGACCTCGCTGACCAGATTCAAACCCCCGTCTTCGTGCTCTCCGACCTGGACCTGGGGATGAACCAGTGGATGACCGAGCCCTTCGACTATCCCAGCGAGCCGCTGAAGCGCGGCAAGGTGCTCTCGGCCGAGGACCTCAACAATATGACCGAGCGTTGGGGCCGCTACCGCGACGTCGACGGGGACGGCATCGGCTACCGCACCCTCCCCGGCACGAATCACTCCGGCGGGGCCTATTTTGCGCGCGGTACGGGCCACAACGAGTGGGCCGTCTACTCCGAGCGACCGGACGACTGGATACAGAACATGGCGCGCCTCGCCCACAAGCACGAGACTGCCCGCACCCTCGTCCCGGAATCCATCGTGGAAGAGGTCGAGGGAGCCAGCATCGGAATCCTCTCGCTGGGCTCGCCCGATGGGGCGGTTCAGGAGGCGCGCGACCGCCTGGCCAAGGTAGGGACCCCGACGAGTTACCTGCGGGTGCGCGCCCTGCCGTTACGCGCGGAGGTCAAGGCATTCATCGAAAAGTATGACCGGGTCTATGTCGTCGAACTCAACAGCGATGCCCAGCTCTGCGCCCTCCTCCGCATGGACTACCCGGAACTGGCAACCAAGGCCATCCCGCTGAACAACAACGATGGCCTTCCGCTGACGGCACGCTGGATTGTCGATGCGTTCACGAAGAAGGAGCAGTAAGCGATGGCACTGAAAGAAAATCTCATCGGTCTGGAGCGGAACGATTACAAGGGTGGCACCTCCACGCTTTGCCAGGGGTGCGGCCACGACTCCATCACGAGTGGTATCATCATGGCGGCCTTCGAGATGTCCCTGCCTCCCGAGCGCGTCATCAAGATGAGCGGTATTGGCTGCTCCTCCAAGAGCCCCGCCTACTTCATGAACCGCTCGCATGGGTTCAACTCGGTTCACGGGCGGATGCCCTCGGTGACCACCGGAGCGACGGTCGCCAACCACAGTCTCCAGGCGATTGCCGTCTCCGGCGATGGTGATACCGGCTCGATTGGCCTCGGCCAGTTCAAGCACATCGTGCGCCGCAACGTGCGCATGGTCTACATCATCGAGAACAACGGCGTCTATGGTCTGACCAAGGGACAGTTCTCGGCGACCGCAGATAAGGGGCAAAACCTCAAGTACGCTGGTCGGAACGAGATGTTCCCGATTGACCTCTGCTTCGAGGCACTGATTGTCAACTGCGGCTTTGTGGCGCGCTCCTTCGCGGGCGATGCCAAACAGGTGCGGGCGCTGCTCAAGGCCGCGATGAGCTACAATGGTACAGCGGTGCTCGACATCATCAGCCCCTGTGTTACCTTCAACAACCATCCCGAGAGCACGAAATCTTATCCCTACGGGAAGGAAAACGAGTCCCCCATCCATGACATTCACTTCGTGCCGAGCTTCGAGGAAATCACGGTCGAGTACGATCCGGGCCAGGATTTCGAGGTGAAGATGCACGACGGCTCGACGATCATCCTCCAGAAGCTGGATGAGAGCTACGATCCCACGGACCGCCTGGCCGCGATGCGCCTCCTGGAGGGTACGCATCGCAGTCAGAAGCTGCTCACGGGGCTCATCTACTTCGATGAGTCCCGCCAGACTCTGAACCAGCTGCTCGATGTGCCGGAGACGCCGCTTTCCTTCCTGCCGGAGGAAGCTCTGGTTCCCAGCCGCGCTCGCTTTGACACGATGATAGAAGAGTTGATGTAGGTCGAGACAGGTCAAGCTAGAGGGCGAGCGACTGGCTCGCCCTCTTTTTATGTTGAATTCATTCTTGGGAGGGGACTTGCCTCCAAAGAAGGCTATGCTTTAAACTGAACGATATTCTATTGTCTATATCCGGGATGAAAGGTCGAGGATGGCGCTGCTCCTTGTAGATGACTCGTTGGATATTCGCCTGCTTCTCCAGGTGTTTCTCAACGACGAGGGATATACCGACCTGCTCATGGCCTCCTCCGCTCGTGAGGCATTTGCCATCCTTGGGGTGGACACGGAAAAGGAGGCCACGCACGGGGTGGAGTTGATCCTGATGGACATCGCCATGCCGGAGATGGACGGGATTGAAGCCTGTCGGCACATCAAAACGGTAGAGCACCTGCGGGACATTCCGCTGATTATGGTGACTGCCAAAACCGAGGCCGAGCATCTTAAAGAAGCCTTCAACGCGGGGGCCATCGACTACATCACCAAACCCGTGAACGAGATCGAGCTTCTGGCACGGGTCAACTCGGCGCTCACGCTCAAGCGAGAGATGGATCGGCGCAAGGCCCGTGAGCAGCAATTATTGGCCGTCAAGCGCCAGTTGGAGGTGGCCAACGAGGAGCTGCTTCGCCTCTCTTCCCTGGATGGGCTGACAGGCATCTCGAATCGTCGCCGCTTCAACGAGTTTCTAGAGCGGGAGTGGCGGCGCGCCATGCGTGGGCCGCGCCCGGTCTCGCTGATTCTCATCGACATTGACTATTTTAAGCCGTACAACGACGCGCTGGGCCATCAGGCGGGGGATGAGTGTCTGAAGCAGATTGCCGAGGTTCTGGAACTAGCTGCGCAGCGCCCCAGCGACCTGGCGGCGCGGTACGGCGGCGAGGAGTTCGTGGTGGTGCTAGGCAACACCGCGCGGGAAGGGGCGCTCCGTGTGGCAGAGGCCATCAGGCAGCGGGTGGCATTGCTCTCAATCGCGCATCCCTCCTCTACCATCAGCCCCTGTATTACTCTGAGTATGGGGATTGCTACTGGTATGCCATGTGCGGAACTCTCGCCCAGCATCCTGATTGCAGCGGCGGACCACGCTCTCTACCAGGCGAAACAGCAGGGGCGGGATTGCATGAAGGTGGCACAACTCGGGCAGAAAGCAGGACCGTTCAAGTAAGGTTGCCGAGGTAGATACTCTTGAGAGGGGCATGGAGGAAGAGATGGTGCTAGATGATGCGGAACAGGAAAAAATCGTTGTTCGAGTCCACCCAAAGATTATTGATCTGATTCCCCGTTATCTGGAGAATCAGCGTCAGTGTGCGCGCACCATCCAGGATGCTCTTCTCCACCAGGATTATTATCAAGTGGAACGTCTGGCCCATGATATGAAGGGCTCCGGTGGAGGCTATGGCTTTCCTTTCATCACCATGATTGGGGATTCGCTGGAAAAAGCCGCCAGGGTGGCAGATACCGAAACGATTCGCGGCAAGGTCGACGAGCTGCTGGATTACCTAAATCGGCTGGAGATTGTCTCGTAACCATATCTCCCTTACAATCCCCATGTAGGTTCGTCTGACTGTATACGAGGGCGCACCTCTTCCCCACACCCTCTTTTAAGACAGGAGAGTACAACATGGTTGATCGAATGGTACGTGCTGCAAAAGGCGAGGTAGCCCTCTACGAGGAGGTCGAAAACACGCCTGCATTGACGCAGGAAGCGTATACCATCGTCGGAATCATAGCAGCCCTTAGCGCACTCGGTGGGCTCCTGGTCGGTTTTGCAACAAACGTGAATCCCATTACCAACGCGCTTTATCAAGGGATTATGTCCGTTGTCGCGTACCTCATCTGGTCTTACCTGACCTTCTTCATCGGTACGAGTGTCTTCAAGGGAACGGCGGACGCCGGGGAACTACAGCGCACCATCGCCTATGCCATGACGCCGCAGATCCTTACTTTTATTCCCGTCGTCGGCTTCCTGGCTTACCTCTGGTCCCTCTACCTGGGCGTCGTTGCGGTGCGCCAGGCGCTGGATTTCGATACCACCAAGGCCCTTATGACCACCGGTCTAGCCCTGCTTGCCGTTGTCATCCTCTCCGTGGTCGTTGGTATAGTGTTGGGTGTCGGCTCTGCCGCCGTCGGTTCCATCACTGGCTGAGCTATCTAAAAGAACAAAAACGCCCCGCCTGCCAGGCGGGGCGTTTTTGTTCTTGGCCGGGTGAGAGTAGAATGGCGCTTTGCTTTGGCACAGGGCGTGCTCCTGGCAGCCAGATGGAGGAGCCTTATGGATCTTGAGTATGTTCGCTGTAATCTGTGTGGGGCGGATGAGACGCAGTTGGTCTACCCCAGCACCCTGGACAAAAAAACACACCTCAGAGTGGAGGCTTATCACTGTACCAACTATGGCTATGGGGTTCACCATGCCATTGTGCGCTGCCAGAACTGCGGCCTGGTCTATGC
>JACCSL010000008.1 GCA_013812995.1 Ardenticatenales bacterium
ATCCAGCGTGGTCGCGCCGATGGTGTGGAGCTCGCCGCGCGCCAGCATCGGCTTGAGCATATTGCCCGCGTCCATGGAGCCCTCCGCCGCGCCCGCCCCGACGAGCGTGTGCATCTCATCGATGAAGAGGATAATTTCCCCCTCGGACTGCTTCACCTCGTTGAGCACCGCCTTCAGCCGCTCCTCGAACTCGCCACGATACTTGGCCCCGGCGACCATCGCGCCCAGGTCCAGCACAATCACTTTCTTGTTCTTGAGCGCCTCGGGCACATCCTCGCGGGCGATACGCTGCGCCAGCCCCTCGACGATAGCCGTCTTGCCCACGCCCGGCTCGCCAATCAGGACCGGGTTGTTCTTCGTGCGCCGGTTGAGAATCTGGATCACGCGGCGAATCTCCTCGTCGCGCCCGATCACCGGGTCCACCTTGCCCGCCCGCGCCTCTTCCGTGAGATCGCGCCCGTACTGGCCGAGCGCATCGTAGGTTCCCTCAGGGGTCTGCGTGGTCACGCGCGCCGCGCCACGCACCGTCTGGAGTGCCTGGAGGACGCGGTCCGTGGTGATGTTGTGACGCTGGAGCAGCTCCTTGGTACGGGGGTCGCTGTGTTTGATGAGCGAGAGCAGCATGTGCTCGGTACTAACGTACTGATCGCCGAACTGCTGAATCTCATCATGTGCGCCAACGAGCACCTCGCGCAGGTTTCGGCCCATCTGCGGCTCACCCGACGAGCCCGTGACCTTGGGCAGCGCGTTGGTCGCCGTATTCAGTTCATTCTGAAGCTGCTGCGAATCAATGCCGATCCGCGTGAGCACCTGGGGAACCACGCCTTCTGGCTGCGTCGTAATGGCTTGGAGTAGGTGCAGGGGTTGCACTTCGAACTGCTGGTTGCGTAGCGCAATCTGCTGGGCGGAGACAAGTGCCTCCTGCGCCTTCTGCGTGAAGCGATTGATGTTCATTCAGGAACCTCCGACCCCATCGTTGGGGTGTTACAGGACAAGTTGCACCGGTGGGTTAAAGCGTAAAACGTAAAACGTAACTGGTTCTGCTGGAATATATGGTTGAGTCATGGCTCTGCGTGGTGGCCCTCTCCCCGGCCTTCGGCCGCCCCTCTCCCGAAATCGGGAGAGGGGCCACGGAGCGAAGCGACGTGGGGGTGAGGGCTCGCATGGCACGCTTCCCAATCTTCCATACCACAAATTCCGTCAGAAGCAGAAACGTAAAACGTATTACAGATACATATTACCTTTTAATGCATGACGTATGCCTGGATGTTGCGGTTTACTCAATATCTATCACGTCGGCTCATTACGTTTTACGTTTTACGCGTCACGGCTGTACATGGTGTTTTACACATAACCATCAAGCCTGTGCATCACGTTTTACGTTTTAGACGTCGAGACGGGCGTTGCGCCCACTTCACCGAAGAGACCGGCGACATACTCCCGGGCAACGAAGGGGCGGAAATCATCGACCTTCTCGCCCGTTCCCACAAACTTGATGGGCAAGCCATACTCGTGAGCGATGGCGAGCGCCATCCCGCCCTTGGAGGCCCCATCCAGCTTTGTTAGAATCACACCCGTCAGGTCGGCAATGTTTTTGAAATGCCTGGCCTGCGAGAGCGCGTTCTGCCCGCTGGTCGCATCCAGGGTGAGGAGCACCTCGTGTGGCGCATTGTGAACCTGCTTCTCGGCCACACCCTTGATCTTGCTCAGCTCGGCCATGAGGTTGAACTGCGTCTGAAGGCGACCAGCGGTATCGATGATGACCACACTGGCCTCGCGGCGGCCAAACGCTGCCTGAAGGGCGTCGAAGACCACCGCGCCAGGGTCGCTGCCGGAGGACTGGGCGATCACATCCGCGCCCGTTCGTTCGCCCCAGATTTTAAGCTGTTCGACGGCCGCTGCGCGGAAGGTGTCTGCGGCGGCGATAATAATCTTGTCACCCTTCTCGCGGTGCATCGCGGAGAGTTTTCCGATGCTCGTCGTCTTGCCGGAGCCATTCACCCCGACGATCAGCACCACATTCAGCAGGCGACGGCCCGGCAGATACTCGCTCTCGGCCTTCTCCAGAATTTCAATCATGCGCTGCTTGAGGAGATCGCGCGCCTGCTCGCTGCGCCGCAGCCCCCGCTGGTCCATCTGCTGCTGGAGCCAGGCGATCAGGTCCACCGTGGTTTTGACGCCCACATCCCCCCGGATAAGGAGCTCTTCCAGATCCTCCCAGAAGGCATCATCAATATCGCTGGGGCCGAACAGGTCACCGATCTGGTTAAACACCGAATCGCGCGTTTTCTTCAGGCTATCCGCGATGCTTTTTGCTCGTCCAAACATTATCTTTGTCTCCTTGTTATCCCGTCGCGATTATACACGGGCGTTAGAGGGGAACCAAAAGCAGAAAGGAACAGGCCCGATGAGCCAGAAACTCACTCACCTTGACGACGAGGGCTCCGCCCAGATGGTAGATGTTGGCGAAAAGGAGGTCACGGCGCGGGTGGCCGTGGCGCGAGGTCGCGTCGAGATGCAGCCGGAGACGCTGCGCCTCATCCGCGAGGGGGCGATGAAAAAGGGCGATGTGCTGACCGTCGCCCAGATCGCGGGTATCCAGGCGGCCAAGCGCACCTACGATCTGATCCCCCTCTGTCACCCGTTGCTGCTGACCCATATCTCGCTGACCTTCTCCTTTGACGAGGAAGGCTCCGCCATTGAGATCGAGGGGCAGGTGCGGGTCAGTGGCAAGACGGGGGTCGAGATGGAGGCGCTCACCGCCGTCTCCGTGGCGGCACTGACCATCTACGATATGGCGAAGGCCGTGGACCGAGGAATGCGACTGACGGAGATTCGCCTGGTGGAGAAACAGGGGGGAAAAAGCGGCCACTGGCAGAGTGACTAAACTTCCCAGGGGGATTGCAAGGCGCTTTCGGGTGGTTTAAACTCAACTATGCCACGCCACAGTCTAAGAGGGAAATCATGATTAGAGATCGTCTGACTCTGGGATTGCTACTGCTCGGAATGGCTCTCGTGTTAGGCGCGTGTGGGGAGAGGACGATCCAAGCGCCTGAAGAGCGGCTGACCGTTGGTGTGTTGCTAGGGGGGAATGAGGACGACAAAGGCTTCAACGAATTCACTTTGAAAGGCGCACAAGAAGCAGCGACGGAGTTGGGTCTGGAGTTCGTCTATTTTGCGTCCCCCTCGGTCAATAATTACGAGCAACTGAGCGAGCAGCTCATCGCAGAGAAGCCCAGCCTCTTTATCGCAGTCAGTATTCCTGATGCGGGGTCTCTCGCACAGGCGGCACAGCGCCACCCCGAAATCAAGTTTGCGCTCATGGACCAAGCCTACTTTCCAGGTTTTGGCTGTGCCGAGACGGTGACGGACTGCTACAGCCCGGAGGGTGGGCTGTCCAATGTGACGAGCTTGCTCTTCGCGGAGGACGAGGTGGCCTACCTGGCAGGCGTGCTGGCTGCCTGCATGAGTGAGAGCCATACCATCGCCAGCGTGGCAGGAAGGGAGTATCCAGCGTTGGTGCGTTTCGTGACGGGGTTCCAGAGTGGGGCGCGCTCGGTGAAGCCGGAGATTGTGACACTCAATGAGTACCTCCCCAGCTTTGACGACCCAGCCTTGGGCGAGGCGGTCGCACAGGGCTTCATCAATGAGGGGGCAGATGTGCTCTTCGCGGTGGCTGGGAACAGCGGAAATGGGGCACTACTGGCCGCACAGAACGCGCGGGTTATGGCAATAGGGGTAGACGTAGACCAGTACCACTCCTACCCGGAGGTGCGCTCGGTGCTGCTGACCAGCGCGATGAAAAATGTGGATGTCGCCGCCGGCTCTGCCGTGCGCGACTTCGCGGCGGGGCAGCTTATCCCTGGCATCCGCACCCTGACGGTTGCCAACGGTGGGTTGAGCCTGGCTCCCTACCACGACTGGGAGGAGAAGATTCCTGCCGACTGTAAGGCGAACGTCGAGGAAGCCGAGGCGGCCATCAAAGCGGACCCCACTATCACCGGGGCCAAACCCTGAGCACCTTTTTACTTCTCAAAGCAAATAATTCTATGGCGGAGGCTATTATGGTTGGTCGATGGCTTGGATATTCCACATTCTTGTTGTTGGTCCTTTTTCTGCTGTCGGGCTGTGCCCCCGCTACTCCAACACCGGAAAACAAATTGAAAGTAGGGTTACTTCTCGATAGCGGCGTCGTTGAGGATAAAGGCTACAATGAATATACTCTGAAGGGAGCGCAATCGACCGCCCAGGAGGTTGGGTTGGATTTCACCTTTGTTGCGCCTGACAGCAGCAGCGCCTATGAGGAATATATAGAACGATTGGTGACGGAGGGAGCAGACCTCGTCATTGCCACTGGCTTTCGACCTGGTGAGGCAATTGCCCGTGTGGCCCAACGCCATCCGGACATCCAGTTCGCGATCCTGGACTACGCCTATTTTCCAGGGATTGGTTGTCCCGATACGATGACCGACTGCTATACAGACGGGGGCATGTCGAATGTGACAAGCCTGATGTTCGCGGAGGACGAGGTGGCCTACCTGGCGGGGGTGCTCGCTGCCTGCATGAGTGAAAGCGACACGGTCGCGAGCGTCGCAGGGATGGAGGTTGCTCCGCTGATTCGTTTCGTGACGGGGTTCCAGAACGGGGCACGCTCGGTAAACCCCGAGGTTGTGACACTCAACGAGTACATCCCCGATTTCAGCGATCCGGCCCTGGGCAAAGTGGTCGCACAGAGCTTCATCAACGAGGGGGCGGACGTGCTCTTCGCGGTGGCGGGCAACACGGGGAACGGGGCGCTGCTGGCGGCGCAGGAGGCGGGGGTAATGGCCATCGGGGTGGATGTGGACCAGTATCACTCCTACCCGGAGGTGCGCTCGGTGCTGCTGACCAGCGCGATGAAGAATGTGGATGTGGCCGCCGCCGCCGCCGTGCGGGACTTCGCGGCGGGGCAGCTGACACCTGGCATCCGCACCCTGACCATAGCCAATGGCGGGTTGAGCCTGGCTCCCTACCACGAGTGGGAGGGTAAGATTCCTGCTGAATGCAAGACAGCAGTCGAAGAGGCCAAGGCAGCGATTAAAAATGACCCGAGTATTACCGGGGCCAAACC
>JACCSL010000009.1 GCA_013812995.1 Ardenticatenales bacterium
CGCTCTTCCTTCTCGAACTTCGGTACCTGCCTGGACATCTTTGCCCCCGGCTCGAACATCACCTCGGCCTGGCACACCGGCACGAGCAACACCAACACGATCAGCGGTACGTCGATGGCTACCCCCCACGTCGCTGGTGTGGCGGCCCTGTACCTCTCCGCTAACCCCGGTGCCTCACCGGCCACGGTCCGCAACGCTCTGGTAACCAACGGCACGACCGGCAAGGTCACCAGCCCCGGCACCGGCTCGCCCAACGTCCTGCTCTACTCGGTCTTCGGCACCACGCCGACCCCGACGCCGACCCCCATCACCGGTGGGCTTAAGAACGGCGGCTTCGAGAGTGGCGCGACCGACTGGACGCAGTCGCCCAGCGGCATCATCAGCAGCAGCACGACGACGGGTAACAAGGTCCGCACCGGCAGCTACAGCGCCTGGCTGGGTGGCTACAACAGCGCCAACGAGTACGTCGAGCAGACCCTGACGGTGCCCTCGACCGGCAACACACTGACCTACTACTGGCAGATGACCTCGTCGGAGAGCACCACCACCGCCTACGACTACATGTACGTTCGGGTCTACAACACCTCCGGCACGCTCCTGGCGACGCTGCGCAGCCGCAGCAACACCGCTGCCCGCAACGCCTGGTACGCCGACAGCCTGAGCCTCTCGGCCTACGCCGGTCAGACCATCAAGCTGCGCTTCGCCGCCACCACGGACAGCTCGGTCATCTCCAGCTTCTACGTCGACGACATCACCATCCAGTAAGCACTTCCCGAAATAACAAACAAAAGAGACTCCCGCCAAATCTGGCGGGAGTCTCTTCTTTTTCTCACAGAGTTTTTAAATCATTCAGGGCGAACGCCACCGCCTCGTCCAGTGTCATGGCCTGGCCCTCAACCCAGGCGACCGCAAGCTCTTCCTCGCTGAGTTGGGCATGGGTAATGGCGTGGGCCTCGTCATAGAGTCCCTGTTCTATCGGTTCCAGCTTCTTCCCGAGTGCCGCGCGCAGCGCCTCCGTGGCCCCGAGCAGGCACGCGGCCCGGCGGAGGTGTTGCACGGTTCCCTCGTGACCCATCAGTGCCACCAGACCCACCAGGGTATCGACAACGCTCCCTTTGTCCCCGATTTCCTGCGCCAGTCGCAGGGCCGCCCGATAGTGCTGCTGCGCCGCTGTTTCATTCGCCTGCCCGTAGGCGACATGGCCTAGATTACTCAGAACCAGGGTGAGGCCGCGCTTGTCGCCCATCTCCCGCGTGAGCATCAGGCTCTCTTCGAGCAGCGTCTGGGCCACGTCATGATTTTTCTGCTCCAGGGCCACGAGGCTGAGGTTGATTAGAGAGCTGGCAATCCCGGCCTTCCCCCCGATCTCGCGCCGCAGGGCCAGGTTTTGCTCCAGGAGCGCCTGGGCTATGTCATAGCGACCCTGCACCAAGGCGACGATGCCCAGGCCGTTCAGCGCAAAGGCCAGTCCTACCTGATCCCCATGCCTCTGGCATAGTGCCCGGCTCTGCTCCAGAGACGCGCCCGCGTGGTCGTAGTCTCCCTGGCTGAGGGCCACCCATCCCACCTCCGCCAGAGTCTGACTGAGCCCGCCCGCCTCGCCTGCTGCTTCCCACTGCGCCAGCGCTTGATGGAGCCATTCCTGCGCAGCCTCGTACTGGCCGCGCAGTCGGCATAGCTTGCCCAGCGCCAGGGTGCTCTGCGCCTGCGCGCGGGGCTGGTCAGCGGCGCGGCCCAGCCCCAGCGCCGCTTGATAGTGCGCCTCCGCACTCTCCCACTCGCCCACCAGCTCAAGCACGCTCCCCAGGCGTAGGTGCACCTCCAACCGTTCGCCGGACCCCTGAAGCAGGGGCAATAGCCGTGTGTAGTATGCCTGCGCCGCGCTGTTGGCATAGGCTGCCTGGGCGGCCTCCCCTGCGCGGCGCAGGTAATGACATTTCTTCGCTGGATTCTCGCTGCGCTCGTAATGGTAGGCGAGCAGATCCAGATAGCTGGTCGATGCTGTGTCGCTCAATCCCTCAATGAAGCGCGCGAGCTGCTCATGGAGCGCGGCCCGCGTGGCATAGGTCAGGCTCTCATAGGCCACCTCCTGGGTGACAATGTGCTTGAAGAGATAGGTGAGTTCCGGCTCGGGATGCTCCAGCGGGGTTAGGTCCAGCCGCCGCAGGACCTCCAGATGCGCCTTGATCTCGTCTGGCTCTCCCAACGAGGGGTAGTAGCCCTGCAACCAGGCAAAGCGGAAGAGGCGACCAATGATGCTAGCGACCTTGATGGTAACTTTCTGAGGCTCGCTGAGCTGGTCGATGCGGCTCAGGATGAGACTGTGGAGACTGGTCGGCAGGTCAAAGTGAGTGAGGGCTGCCGGGTCTTGCAGGTCCAGGCCCTGCTCATGAAGATAATTGAGCAGCTCCTCGATATAGAAG
>JACCSL010000089.1 GCA_013812995.1 Ardenticatenales bacterium
GAGCGGTCAGCAGTCAGCGGTCAGCTTTGGGTGACGGGTAAAGCAGCGCATCCCAATCTACCAGTTCTTGTTTGACGCGCTCCAGCAGCCATCCACCTATCGCAATTGAGTTCTCATGGGAGATATAAATGACCCAATCCATCTCTGAGGATGTCCAGAAAATTTCGCTTGTGTGATAAAAAAGAATTTCTTCCCCCTCTACGTCTATCTCCTTTACACAACCAATCTCAGGCAATTCGAAAATTCTCTTGATGCCATTATCTAATAAAAACTGTTGTAACCTTGGAAAAATCGGTGCATCTATAAAATCTGAGACTTTAAAAGCCGCGACATTATCGTATTTGGATGCTTCCAAAGGATACCAATAATATTTCCCTTCTCTGATGCCCCATGTTCTCCCCAACGCTTTCCATATCGCATCAATTTCTTTTTGGGTCAAGACCCTTCGATAGGGCAAAGGCTCTATGCTTGCCAGTTCAGCCTCTGTCAAATTTTCTATGTATTCACAGAAGGCTTGCCTGGTTTCCCTCATATAAACTAGGGCCAATGCGTCCCTGTCTTTGGTAAATAAACTTTCGGCAGTAAAGGCTGCTACCTTGAGAAGCTCCCGCGCTTCCTCAAAACTGGCAAAGTCTTGGGGAGTGAATTGCTCAACCTCATCCATGACTGCTGCAAGAACAAGATCGTGCAGATGTTCGTGCTCTTCTTTGGCCTCTTGATTCCGCTGGTCCATGCAGTATCGCCTTGCCGCTGTGTGGAGGGCTTCGATTTTGTCGAGCATGGAGGTCCTGCCTGTATTTGCCGTATAAAGCTGACCGCTGAATCCTACCCCACGATTTCCGCAAAGCGCGGGTCATCGCGAATCCAGTCCAGGTCGGGGTCCTCGTGCGCCCACTCGCGCCGCTGGGCATCCTCGGCCAGCGCGTCGGCCAGGAGGCGCAGCGCCTCGTCGGTGTTCCCCGCGATGCTCTCAAAGCAGGCGGCATCGTAGGGTGCATTGGGCGGCAGCAAGGGGCGTGCCTGGGCCACGGCATGGACCTGCGTGGCCTCATCCCCGCGCCGCCGCGCGATGTCCGCGAGGGCGAGCCAGACGGTGAAGCGAATCTGCGAGGGGGCATCCAGCGTCACCGCGCGCTGGTAGATGTCTTCTGCTTCTTCCCAGCGCGCCTGCCGCCGCAGCGCAAAGCCCAGATTATGATAGTAGATGGCGTTGCTGGAGTTCTGGCGGAGGGCGCGCTGATAGGCTTTCATCGCCTCGTCAATCCGGCCCGTGTCATAGAGCGCATTGCCCAGATTCGTGAGAATATCCGGATTCTTGGGATCGTATTCCAGCGCCTCCTCGTAGCTATCGACGGCGGCCTGGTACGAGCCCAGCGATTTGAAGACATTCCCCAGGTTCACCCGTGCCCCCACATTAGCCGGTTCCAGGGCCAGCGCGCGGTGGTAGACCTCCAGGGCTTCCACATAGCATCCCTGGCTGAAAAGCACATTGCCCAGATTCGTCTGCGCCTGGGCATCGCCGGGGTTAATCTCAACCGCCCGCTCCAGCACCGACCGCGCCTCCTCCAGTTGCCCACTGGCACGCAACGCATTGCCAAGGTTGGTGTGCAGCAGTACATGGTCGGGCGCGCGGCGAAGTCCCTCGCGGTATATCGCAATGGCCCCGTCCATATCACCGATGGTTTTGAGGGCATTACCCAGGTTGTTGTAGGCCAGCAGGTAGGTGGGGTCGAGCGCCAGTGTCTTGTGGTACGCCTCGATGGCCGCGCCCATCTCGCCCTTGCGACTCAGCGCATTGCCAAGGTTGGTGTAGATGCCCGCCCGCCCCGGCTCCAGCTGGCTGGCCTCGCGGTAAGCGGTAATGGCGGCATCCAGCTCACCCAGGATTTCCAGCGTGTTGCCCAGATTGTTATGGGCCACAGCGTTGCGCGGTTCCAGCCAGATGGCCTGCTGGTAGGCATTGCTCGCTGCCCGCAGCTCTCCCTGACTGGAGAGCGCCACGCCTAGATGATTGTAAAGGTCGCTGGCCTCCAGCCCCATCCGCAGCGCCTTCTCATAGCTCTCAATGGCTTCCACCATGCGCCCCTGCTCGAAGAGCGCATTGCCCGCCGTGTGCAGTGCCTGTGCCTGCTGACGTTCCGCCTCCCTGCTCTCGCTCACACGCTAGTCCTTCCGTCGCCCCTGCAACCACTCCAGCGTATCGTGGTTAAACTTTTCGGCCTGCTCGTCGTGCGGGAGCAGGTTGGCATCGTAGCCATTGACCACCGCCCGAGGATTGACGCGCAGGAACTCGGTGCCACGCTGGACGGGCACGGTGGTGCCCTGGTAGCCCCATATCAGCAGGATGCGGTTCTTCAGACTGCTCCATTCATGGCGGATATCGCGGTTGAGGAAGCCACTGAGGAAGGCTCCAGGCGCATAGCGAGCATTCGGCTGATGGGCGATCTGAAAGTGATAATCCACCAGCTCATCGGTGACGTTCTCGGAGTCCCGGTAGCCCTGTTTACGGAGGAAGTAGCGGATGCTCGGGGGGCTGGTCAGGAGGTTGAAAAACCCCTCCCCGATCACGGGGGTCTTGACGAAGGTATAGAAGAGATCACTGAGCACGGGAAGGCGGCGATGGAGCTGCTCCAGTCCCACAGGCTCGACCAGGACCAGGGCCGCAAAGCGTTCCGGGTAGCGGGCCGCCGCCGCGATCACAAAGGAGCAACTCAACGTACTGGCAATCACATGGGTGGGCGTCGAGATCACATCGCGCGTAAAATCCGCGAGCAGGGCAATGTAAATCTCATCGCTGTAACTCATCAAGGGGTGGTCGCTCAGCCCAAAGCCAATGAGGTCCGGCGCATAGACGCGGTATCCCTGCGCGGCAAAGAAAACAAACTGCTTGCGAAACTCGAAATTGCTGGCCGCCGCGTGAATCCCATGCACCAGCAGCATGGGCGCTCCCTCCTCCGGCCCGGCCACATGGTAGGCAATTGAGCCCATGCGCCAGGGATAGCGTTTGAACTCGCCCCCTAGGACCGGGCGCGGCGGATCACTGGCCTCTGCCGAGAGATAGTTGAAGCCTGCCAGGGCCACACTCGCCAGCGTTCCCGCCAGCAACCCTCTGACCAAAGAAGAACCTTTCTTGTCGCTCATCGTATGACGCCTTTCTCCACCCTTCCTTACCTTCCTGGCGGGTCAGTGTAGCGGGGAGCCTGCCGCGCGACAAGTAAGCCCCGCTCCTGCTTTCTGCGGGAACGCTTTTGCCCCGCGCGGCTTTGTGTTACAATCCCGCTAAACTCGCGGTAGGAGTCGTCGCTTGGCAGTTGATTATCTGATCATCGGTCATGTCACGCAGGATATCACCCCTCGTGGCCCGCAGCTGGGTGGCACCGCCCTCTATGCGGCTGCCACTGCCCAACGGCTGGGCTGGCAGGTAGGGCTGGTCACCCGCGCCCCAGCAACCCTGGACATCGAAGGCGCGCTGCCGGGCCTCCAGCTACATCGTCTGGAAACGGATCAAGCCACCACCTTCGAGAACCACTATTTGGGCAATGACCGTCGGCAGATCGTCCATCATGCGGCTCCACCCCTAACCCTCGCTGACATTCCGGTAGCGTGGCGCAGAGCCCCCATTCTCCATCTGGCACCGGTCGCGCGCGAGGTCGATCCTTCGCTTGCCGCTGCCTTTCCCCATTCTCTCGTAGGCGCAACCCCCCAGGGCTGGCTGCGCGACTGGGATGAGAGCGGAAAGGTGCGCTATGCTCCCCTGGCC
>JACCSL010000103.1 GCA_013812995.1 Ardenticatenales bacterium
GCCCTCACCTCGGCCTTCGGCCGCCTCTCTCCCGATTTCGGGAGAGGGGACACGGAGCGCAGCGACGTGGGGGAGAGGGCGCGCATGGCACGCTTCCCGCTCTTCCATACCACAAATTCCAGCAGAAGCAGTTACGTTTTACGTTTTACTGAAAATCTTATCTCAGCTGTTGGGATGTTTCCTAGCTGCGGCCCTGGCTGTGGCTCATGGAATCGGGGAAGGGTTTGGCATAGATATCCTGCCAGAGAGACTCGACCTCGGGCTCGGGACTCTCTGCCGCGAACTGCACTGCCTCTGCCACCACCGCCTCGACCTGCGCCTGGAGTTCTTCTAATCGCGCCTCTGGCACGCCGCGCTCCCCGGTGAGGTAGCGGCTCATCTGCACGATGGGGTCTTTCTCGCGCCACTGCCCGACTTCTTCCTTCGTGCGGTACGCCTCGATGTCACCCGCGCCGTGGCCCCGGTAGCGATAGGTAAGCGCCTCGACAAAATACGGTCCCTTGCCGGAGCGGATATGCGCGATGGCCTCCTGCATCTCCTGGTAGACATTAAGCACATTCATCCCATCAATCTGCTTGGCCGGAATGTCGTAGGCGGCCGCCTTCTTGGTCATATCACGCACCGCACTGACCTCCTCGGCGGGGGTCCACATGCCGTAGAGGTTATTCTCACAGAGGAAAAGAATCGGAAGCTCCCAGATGGCGGCCAGGTTCAGGGACTCGTGGAAATAGCCATTGTTCGTCGAGCCATCCCCGAAGATGCAGAGCGTTACCGAGTCTGTGCCGCGATACTGCTCCGCCAGTGCAATGCCGGTCGCCAGCGAGATATGCGCCGCCACGATGGCATAGCCCCCCCAGAAGTTCAACTCGCGGCTCGCCAGGTGCATCGACCCACCCTTGCCCTTCGAGGTGCCCGTCGCCTTGCCCCATAGCTCAGCCATCGCCCGCTTCGGGTCGATGCCGCGCGCCAGGGCATGGCCGTGGTCGCGGTAGTGGGTAACGATGTGGTCCTTCGCCTCCAGGTGCGCGAAGGTGCCGACTGCCACCGCCTCCTGCCCCGTGTACACATGATGATACCCGGCGATATTCCCTTCCTGGTAGGCTTTCTCCGCGTTGGTCTCGAAGACGCGAATCAGCGCCATCTGTCGATACCACTCCAGCAGCATTTCCAGCTCCAGGCTCTCTTTTTTTGCTTTGGCCGTCTTTGCCGCCATGCGCTCTCCTTATTAGTTGACTAATCAACTATAAATAGTAGACACACAAAGTCAAGAGTCAAAACATAATCTTGCCGTTACTTTTAGCTTTTGACTTTCCCCTTTTAGGGGCCTACTTGGTGACCTTTGACTTTTGACTTTCCGTTCCCCCTCAACCTGGAGCAAAAACAACATTCGGCTCCCGCTTGTGCGCCTCGTCCGTCTGTTCGTGGGCGTGGTAGGAGGAGCGAACGAGCGGCCCCGACTCCACATGGCGGAAGCCCATCCCTAGCCCAATGCGCTTGAACTCTGCGAATTCTTCGGGGCGGACATAGCGCTGCACGGGCAGATGCCAGGGGCTCGGGCGCAGGTATTGCCCGATGGTCATAATGTCGCACTCGGCCTCGCGCAGCGACACCATAACCTGGATAACCTCCTCGACCGTCTCACCCAGGCCAACCATGATGCCGCTCTTGGTCATCATGCTGGGGCGACCGCTCTGTTTGGCGTGGCGCAGCACCTGCATGGACTGCACGAATTTGGCCTTGGGGCGCACGCGCGGGTAAAGACGCGGGACCGTCTCCGTGTTGTGGTTGAAGATGTCCGGTCCGGCCTCTGCCACGGTGCGCACCGCGCTCAGGTTGCCCATGAAGTCGGGGGTAAGCACCTCAATGCGCGTTTCCGGGCCGAGCTCGCGCACGCGGCGAATCAGGAGGGCGAAGATGACCGCGCCGCCATCGGGCTGGTCGTCGCGGTTGACCGAAGTGATGACCGCATGGCGCAGCCCGAGCGTCTGGATGGCACGGGCGCAGCGCTCCGGCTCGTCCCAGTCGATTCCGGCGCTGGGCTTTCCCTTCGTCACCGCGCAAAAGCGGCAGCCGCGCGTGCAGGTATCGCCGAGCAGCATGAAGGTGGCGGTGCGATTCTCCCAGCACTCTCCGATGTTGGGACAGCGCGCTTCCGCACAGACCGTGTGCAGCCGGTGCTCCTCGATCAGTTTGGAGACATCCCGGTAATTCGAGCCGCCCGGTGCGCGCACCTTGAGCCAGGGTGGTTTGGGGCCACGCGTCTCCGTGCTTGGCAGAACTGGCGGTTGGTCGAAGATCGTCACATTGAGTTCCATGGGTCGTCCTTCTCT
>JACCSL010000748.1 GCA_013812995.1 Ardenticatenales bacterium
CCGTGTCCCCTCTCCCGAAATCGGGAGAGGGGCGGCCGAAGGCCGGGGAGAGGGCCGCCACGCAGAGCCATGACTCCACCACATATTCCAGCAGAACCAGAAACGTAAAACCAGGGTGGAAACATGACGTTTTACGTTTTACGCATTACGTTTTACATCTCAAGTTTCAACGACAAGTTTCAACGATAAGAAAGGACAGGCTATGCAATATCGACGGTTGGGCGAGGCGGGGATGCGGGTGAGCGAGATTTCGATTGGGGGCTGGCTCACCATTGGCGGCACAGAGGACGAGGCCAGCAGCCGCGCGATTATCACGACGGCGATTGATCACGGGATCAATTTCATCGACGTGGCCGATGTCTATGCGCGGGGCGAGTCAGAGCACTTCATCGGACAGATTATCAAGGATTATCGCCGCCAGGACCTTGTGATTTCCAGCAAGGTCTACTGGCCGATGAGCGATAACATCAATGACCGGGGTCTAAGCCGCAAGCATCTGATGGAGTCTATTGACAACTCGCTGAAGCGGCTGGGCATGGATTACCTCGACATCTACTACTGCCACCGCTACGACCCTGAAACGCCCGTCGAGGAGGTAGTGCGAGCGATGGACGATATCATCCGCGCAGGCAAGGTGATCTACTGGGGTACGAGCGTCTGGACGGCGGAGCAGATCACGAGCGCGGTGGAGGTTGCGGAGGCGCGCAATGCCTACCGTCCGCAGGTCGAGCAGCCGCGCTACAATATGTTGGACCGACATATCGAGCCGGACGTGATCCCGACGTGCAAGCACTACGGCATCGGCCTGACGGTGTGGAGCCCGCTGGCGCAGGGCATCCTGACGGGCAAGTACAACCAGGGCATCCCCGAGGGCAGCCGGGGGGCGGAGACAAACTGGCTCAAGGGGGAACTCAGCGAGGCGAACGTCCAGCGGGTGCGCAAACTAACGGAAATCGCGCAGGGGCTGGGCATCACGGTGGGGCAACTTGCACTGGCCTGGATTCTGCGCCGCCCAGAGATCAGCAGCGTCATCACCGGCGCGACGAGCCCGCGCCACGTTGAGGGCAATGTCAAGGCGTCGGAGGTCAAGCTCTCCAGCGATGTGACGGAGGAGATTGAGCGGATTCTGGGGGACGAGGCGGAGATGTAGAAGGTAGGGTGAGGAAAGAGCGCCCTCAGACGCGACGGCCGCCTGGCTCTAAAGGGAGCAGGTGGCCGTCGCGAACCAACCTCTTCCCTTCGGACCTAATTTGCAGCGCACAGCAAAGCATTGCCTTTATGGAGCCGGAACTGCCGTGGGAGGAATGCACTCGCCATACGATTGATAGGGTGGAATTCGCACAATGAGTTCACCATTGGGCCCAAGGAATGGGCCGTCATAGAGATGCCCCGATAGCGGCATAGCTATCTCGGTGGCACCCAACTCGCCAGGGGAGGCATCGCTCGGACGTTGGGTGCAACTGACGAGAAAAAGGGTTAGAAAGAGGAACCGGCGTCCTTGACCTCTGTGATTCCCCAATGCACAATGTCGAAGGTGGCCATATCGGGGCGCTGGCTCGACACATAGGCTTGCACGTTCAAACATATCTTTTGTATCTACTCAGAATGATTGCAGAATCGGGTAGAAGACATAAAGATCGAGACCATAGGCATACAGAAAGTCATGTTCAAATGTATGTATTACAAAAAGTGGGGATTTTAGGTGTAGCTCTTTTGTTCATACTCCCTGGATGCACTCCTACAGAAGAAGAGCGTGAGCCCACGCCGATAGTTTTTGCTACAAGGGAGCCAACTGAAGTGCCTCACACCGCAACGCCTGAATATAGAATTGTTGGGAAAGAAGGCGAGATTGTCTTGGGTCTTAGAATAAGAATATTCATTAGTTCTACAAATAGGCAAAATGATAGAGAAGCAAGTATAGAAGAAGTTCTGGGGAATCCTTTGACATCAGAATATAGAGTTAAAATGGAAGGAAGGATGTTGATGATTGATTTACGTGAGTTACCACATAATGGTGTATCACAGATTCACGTTGATTTTGATCCAAAAGATGAAAATACCAACTCGATACTGCTAAATACGAATGTAATTTTATCTGGAGGAAAAACAAGTCCTTTTTCGTCAGGGAATTTAGACGTATCGGAAAACAAAGTATTGGAATTGCAGGTTGAACTGCCAGAAGGAGTTCATGCAGGAACTGTTTATATTAGTGATACTACACCTGACGTCGAGAATAAACCTGTTGTGGTCATTCACTTAATACGAGAAGAGAAAGAGGATTAACAATTTATTTTTCTTATACCCATTAATCCCGCCCAAAGGGCCTGCTTCGCTGGTTTTGACTGATTGGCTATCTATGATGACGAGGGGGGGCTTACTCCTCTTTCCTCCCAAGCAGCAGGTAGGTTGTCATGGTGCCCTTTCCTTTGATTGAGACGCTACCTCGTTCCTCAAGCCGATACCGCTCCCGAAGACACTCGTACACAGGGGCTGTCACCTGGATCGCGCCGGGTATACCGTGCGATTCCATACGGCTGGCCGTGTTAACGGTGTCGCCCCACAAATCGTACACAAAGCGCTTGGTGCCGATGACCCCTGCCACGACAGGGCCACTATGAATGCCGATACGGATCCGAACCAATTCCCCATCCTGCCGTCTGATGGGTGCGATGGCTGCCTGCATTTCCAGGGCTAGGTTGGCAGCCGCCTCAATATGGTCGGGGCGAGAGACAGGAAGACCACTAACAATCATGTAGGCGTCCCCAATCGTCTTGATTTTTTCCAACTGATGGCGTTCCACTAATGCGTCAAAGATGGAGAAGATCTCATTCAGGAATCGGACAAGTGCCAGCGGGGTAAGCGTGGCGGCGAGGGGCGTAAAGTCCACAATATCGGCAAAGAGGACCGTTGCATCGTCGAAACTATCGGCGATAGCATCGGGTGTATGCTTCAAACGTTCGACGATGGCTTTGGGCAGGACATTAAATAACAACTGCTCGACCTTCGCCTGCTCTGATTTTACGAGGCGGATATGCTCTTGTTCTAGATCGTGCAGTCGCTTTTTGCTGAGGGAGGCATTGACACGAGCTTCCAAGAACACCGGGTCAAATGATTTAGGTAAATAGTCGTCCGCGCCCAACTTGATACAACGAACGACACTCTCCATCTCATCCAAAGCCGAGATTATGATAACAGGAATGTGCCGCAGTGTCGTATCGGCCTTCATCTGTTCCAGTACCTGATAGCCATTCATGTGGGGCATCAGAACATCGAGCAGCACGATATCAAAGGGCTGAGTGCGCAGCAATTCCAGGGCCTGCCTGCCATCTTCCGCGACGGTAGCCTCGTGACCCGATTGATGGAGATGATGGGAAAGGATAGTACGATTCAAGAGATCGTCATCAACAACAAGTATCTTCCCCGTGGGGAGTATCATAAAAACAACTCCTTTCGAACCTGTTCTAACGCCGTGCGGACTCTGTCATACTCAAGTTCAACCTGTTCGACATGGGCGAGAATCCCGTCCAGGGTACCTTGTTTGCCCAAATTTTCCAGCTTGCGACACATCGCAGCAAGGGCCAGTGCCCCAAAGGTATCACTGTTCGATTTGAGGGTGTGAGCAATGCGCTGCACCTCCTCGCTGTTGCGTTGCTGAGCGGCTTCGGAGAGTGCGGTGAGCAACTTCGGAGTATTGGTGAGAAATATATCCAGTAGTTGGACCAGAAAGTCAGGTTGGTCCGTACTCACCGAAGCACGAAACCGCTCCCACACCTTCATGTCGAGAGGGGATTGGAAGGGAACTGCGCCTGTGGTTTCCTGGACAGGCGCTATCTCTGGTTGGCAGCGTTGAAGTGCCCTGACCAGTTCTAAGACCAGGATTGGTTTACTCACATAGTCATTCATCCCGGCTTCAAGGCAAAGTTCCCGATCTCCCTGCATGGCATTGGCCGTCATAGCGATAATATATGGCTGCTGGGCGCGGGGGAGCTCCTCGCGGATGAAGCGTGTGGCCTCCAGACCGTCCATCTCTGGCATCTGGACATCCATTAGAACGACATCGTAGGGTTGGCGGAGCAGGGCTTCCACCGCCTCCCGACCGGTGGCAACCACATCAGACTTATATCCCATCTGCCGCAGCAGATGTTGGGCCAACAACTGGTTCACCGCATTGTCCTCCGCCACGAGGATTCGCAGAGGGAGCCGCTTGGCCATCTGCGGGTCGATTCCCATCCGCTCCTGCGCTGATTGCAGGGGAAGGGGGTCGCCACAGAAAATACTGACAAGGGTATCATACAGGTGGGATTGCTTGATGGGTTTAGCGAGATAGGTTGTGATGTTGAGTGCCCGTTCCTTGTCGCTTACCTTGCGATGCCCCAGCGGCGCGAGGAGGATCAGGGGAAGATCGTGGGTATCCGGCTGCGCACGGAGGATCGTGGCGAGGGTCAGCGCATCCATCTCCTGAGTAGACAGTTGTCTATCCAGGAGCATGACATCACAAGGGCCGCGCTGGCCGAGCCAGGTCAGTGCCTCTGGCCCGGACATGCAGAGCTGGGGCACCATCCCCCATACCTCGACCTGCTGCGAGAGGACATGATGGAGGGTCGGATTGTCACTGACCAAGAGCAGGTGCTTCCCGTGCAGGTTATGGGGATGGTGCCCCGTAGAGCCCGTGGAGATGGATGAGACCGCCACTGCAACGATGGTGAAGTGAAAGGTGGACCCCTGACCAGGCACCCCACGGCTCTCGGCCCACATGGTGCCGCCCATCAATTCGCTCAGGCGCTTACTGATCACCAACCCCAGCCCTGTACCGCCGTAACGCCGGGTGGTGGAGGCATCCACCTGGCTGAAAGAGTGAAAGAGGCGGTCCATGCGCTTTGGGGGGATCCCAATGCCCATGTCCCGAATCGCAAAGTGCAACTCTTGCTTGCCATCGATGCCGGGCAGACCTGCGGCTATAGAAAGAACTACCTCGCCCTTCTCTGTAAACTTGATGGCATTCCCCAGCAGGTTGATGAGAATCTGGCGTAGGCGTGTCCCGTCCCCTACAATCCGCCTCGGCACGAATGTCCCGTCCATAAAGTAGGCCAACTCAAGTTCTTTTTCGGCCGCCCTGGTTGCCAGGAGGTCGAGACAGGACTCAATGCAGTCAACCAGGTCAAAGGGTTGCTGCTCCAGTTCCAGATGCCCGGCCTCGATCTTGGAAAAAT
>JACCSL010000175.1 GCA_013812995.1 Ardenticatenales bacterium
CGCCAGGGCCGCGCCCAGCACCACGCAGAGCAGGCCAGCGACGACGCTACCCGCCGCGTTCAGCAGCGCGGGCAGGAGCCGTCCGTCGGTCAGGAGAAGCACCGTCTCGTAGCTGAGGGTGGAAAAAGTGGTCAGACTGCCGCAGAAGCCGGTGGCCACGAAGAGGCGCAGCGTGGGGTGAGCGACGACCCCACCCCGCGTGGCGAGTGCCAGAAAGAAACCCAGGATAAAGCTCCCGACCAGGTTGACCAGGAGTGTGCCATAGGGAAAACCCGTCCCGAAGCGCGCCGCTGCCCAGAGCGTGGCCTGGTAGCGGAGCAGCGCCCCGGCGATGGCCCCCAGCGCGAGCGCAAGCAGGGAACTCATTCCTGACCGAGCTGCTCCTTCATCCAATCCACGATGGCCTCCGCTGTGCCAAGGTTCGTTGCCAGCGGAATGTTGTGGACATCGCAGACGCGCAGCAGCGCCGAGACATCGGGCTCGTGGGGCTGCGCGGTGAGAGGGTCGCGGAAGAAGATCACGGCCTGCACCTGGCCCATCGCGATGCGCCCGCCAATGATGAGATCGCCGCCATCCGGGCCATGCGCGACCTGCTCGACTTGAATCCCTACCTTGTCCCGCAGGATTTGCCCGGTGCTGTAGGTCGCCACGCAGGGCACCAGCCGGAAGAAATCCGCGTGTTTCTGCACGAATAGTGCCAGGTCCAGCTTCTTCTTGTCGTGGGCAATCAGCGCGATCATATCGTCCTCCTTAACTCGCGGGCCGGACCGAGACAAACCACGGATTGACCGTGAAATAGATCATCCGTCGCAATGCCAAGCGTTTCATAGAGGACGGAGGGGACACCCATATCGCCCACCCAGAGCTGCCCGACCACGGGCCACCCCTCGATGAGCCCATGCCCTGGCGCGGCAAGGGCCAGCGTGGCGCTGGCCGAGATGCAGGGGGAATAGATGAGCCCCTCGTCCCCACCCAGGCCACTCGGGGCATCCAGGGCGAGAATTGGGCGGCGGGTGCTGTTGATGAGGCGAATCAGGTCCGCTGTCTCGCCCTGTGGGTCCGCGCTCACCTCAAGGCTCAGCAGGGCATCCACAATGAGATCGGCCTCCATCCAGGCAATGGGCTCCTGCTCGTCCATCTCCTCCTGGCTCAGGGAGAGCCCCCAGACGGATAGCCCAACGGCCCGCAGGCGTGCGTACTCCTGAGTAGCCAGCTCGCTCAATGCCTGGGGTTTTGTGGCAAGGACCACGCGCACCGTAGCACCCTGCTCATGCAGGTGGCGCGCAGCGACCAGCCCACTCGCTCCCGTGGTTCCAGAACCCGCCAGCAGGACGATCATGCGCCCGGCAATGGTGTCCCCAAGTAGAGCACGCGCCACCTCTACCAGCCGGAGCCCAGCCAGTGCCACGATTTCCGGGGGCTCTACCTGATACTGCTCACGAAGAAGCTGCTCCATGGCACGCCTTTGCTGCTCTGTCACTATCGGAATCAAACTCATGTTCCCTCACTTTTGAAATCTGGCGGCGAGTATAGCATAAGCCCCGGTGGGATGAACCTTCAAGGGGTTGACGATGCCAAAAAGCGCCACTACCATAACTTTGTTCAATAATCCCACAGGAGAAATTTTAATGAAGCAATTACTACCCACCCTGGCTTTGGCCGTGGTGCTAGCAGGGTGCCGCGGCGAGGCGGTAGGCCCGGAGACGGGTTCCCTGGCCACCCCAACGACCCTTGAGCCCAGCCCGCCAACGGCTCTTACTCAAAATACCCCCCTCGCTGAGGAAACAGCGGTCACCATTGAGTCCCCAACGCTCGCACCGGCGGCGACAGGTGCGGCCGACTCAACGAGCGTACCCGTCGCATTACCGATTTATCTCTCAACTGAGTTGAAGGATGTCCGTACCGAGGAATCCTTCCGCATCTCGGAACTGACGGGCGCGGGAAATTATGTACTGGTCGAGACGATGGCGGTCTGGTGTACGACCTGTTTGAGACAGCAGCGCCAGATTCAAGCCTTTGAGGAAGATGGTCCCGAGGATGTAGTGAGCGTTGCCCTCGACATCGACATCAACGAGACAACAGAGTTGCTGATCTCTCACACGGAGCGCAACGGCTTTGACTGGCTCTATGCCATCGCGCCCCCGGACCTCTCACGGGCCATCGGTGAGGACTTCGGGCAGCAATTTTTGAACCCGCCCAACGCGCCGATGCTGCTTGTCCGCCCTGACAATTCTATTGTGCCTCTCCCTTTTGGCGTGAAAGAGGCCGCGGATCTAGCGGCGTTCGTGACCGCGAATCGTCTCCCCTGAAGATCATTTTCGACAAAGGACCTGCATGGACGAGGACAAACAGGCTATCCAGAGACAATTTGGGGCAACGGCGAGTGCTTATGTGAGCAGTCCCGGCCACGCCACCGGGCCGGACCTGGAGCGCATTGTGGCGCTGGCCGGGGAGATGGAGCAGCGCGAGCAGGCCCTGGACATAGCCACCGGCGGCGGCCATACCGCGCGCATGATCGCGCCGCTCTTTCAGCGCATCGTCATCAGCGACCTGACGGAGCCAATGCTGCGCGCGGCGACGGGTTTCCTGCACCAGCAGGGACTCAGCACCCCCAATCCGGTCCAGGCGGACGCGGAGCAACTTCCCTTTGCCACCGCCAGCTTCGATCTGGTGACCTGTCGGATCGCGCCACACCACTTTCCGAACCCTGCGCGCTTTGTGCGCGAGGTGACGCGGGTGCTTCGCCCCGGCGGACGCTTCATCCTCGCCGATAGCACCGTTCCCAAGAGTTCCGAGGGAGCCGAGTGGCTCAACCACCTGGAAACCTGCCGCGACCCGACGCATCACCGAACGCTTTCCGTAGCGGAATGGAGCAATCTGGTACTCGATAGTCGGCTGTTGATCCGGGGCCACGATCTCTTCCCGAAACGCCACAACCTCGCGGAGTGGTTGGCGCGTGCCCGCACCCCTGCCGCCCAACAGAGTGCTGTTCTGGCGGCCTGTACGACGGCTTCCCCTGAGATTCGTAAAGCCTTCCGCCTGGAATATGATGACGAAGGAATTCCCGTTGCCTTCACTGATTTCAAACTACTTCTCTGGGCAGACAAGAGATAGCACCCCTTCTGGAGGCAAAAATGCACATTCGCTATGTCGCAGAGCGGGACGAGCTGGTGATTACGTTGGAGCCGGAGCAGGGTCAGGTTATCGCCGTCCTAGATGAGCAGGATAGGGTAAAAGGCTTTGTTATTAGTCGGGCAGGGCAGTTTGTCCAGCAGGCCATTGAGGCAGGCATCAAGCTGAAGAACCTACCAGCCGCCCCACCACCCCAGGATGGGATGCTCTGGCACCAGGCCAGCTCGCGAATGATTAACACCTTCGGCTACGACAAGGACAAACATATTCTGGAGGTCGTATTTAACCACATCGGAACCTACCGCTATTACGATGTACCCTGGGACATCTTTGAGGGGCTGCGCAACGCCGCCTCCAAGAGCAGCTACATGCGGACGATGATCATCGACCTGTACCCTAGCGAGAAAAAGAAAAGCTAAGGCACCAATCACAAAAAACCCCGCTCGTGTGAGCGGGGTTTTTTCTTTATGCTTTATCGGAATGTTGTTTCCGTTGAAGGACGTTAGATTTAGTAGGTGCCCACGTCGAGCAGCTTCTCCTTGATGCTGTCGCCGTCATCACTGGCATCCCAGTTCAGGTTGCCCGAGCTCTGGAGGGCGTTCTTGACCTGGCTGGGGGTGGCGCTGGGGTTGTTGGCCTTGTAGAGAGCAGCGGCACCGGCAGCGTGGGGTGAGGCCATCGAGGTTCCGCTGATGGTGTTGTAGCCAGCACCCATCCAGGTGGAGTAGATGCAGACGCCAGGGGCCATAATGTCGACATCGGCACCGAAGTTGCTGAAGTCGGCGCGGGTGTCATCGACATCGGCGCGGCAGGTCGAGGCAGCACCGCCGCCAGCGGCACCGTTGAAGTCCGCGAGGGCCGAGACCGTGATCACTTCGTCGTAGGTGGCAGGGCGGGAGTCCTTGGCATCGACATTGGAGTTACCGGCGGCGACCACGAAGGTGATGCCACGGCTGACGGCGGTGCAGATCGCGTTGTGGTAGGTGTCAGCGCCACCGCAGGTGCTGTCGGTACCGCTACCGCCGAGGCTCATGTTAGCGACTTCAATGATGGCCGACTGCGAGGCAACCCAGTCGATACCACAGACCACCGAGGAGGTCGTGCCGGAACCCTGGTTGTTGAGAACGCGGACGGCGTAGAGGCGAGCACCAGGGGCGACACCGACCACACCAGCGCCATCATCCTTGGCAGCAATCGTACCGGCAACGTGCGTACCATGACCGTTGCCATCATTGTAGCTGTTGGGGCCCTTCACGCAGTTCTTACCACCAACCACATTCAGGTCCGGGTGCGACGTGTCAATCCCTGTATCAATCACGGCGACATCGACGTTCACCGAGCCCGAGCCGTTGCCAGCCAGGGTGCTGTTGGTGTTACCGTTGATGCGCCGGATGCCGGTGGGGATGGTCTGGCCAGCCTGAGCACTGATACGAGCCACGCTCGAGGGAAGCTCATTCGACGAGAGTTGAACGACCTCATCCTGGACAACCGAGGCGACATTGGGGTTGTTGCGCAGGGCGTTCGCCGCCTGCTCCGGCATCCGAACCGCAAAGCCCTTGATGGCGTGCTCATAAATGTAGAGAACCTCGCCACCGCTGGCCTGGGCCATCATGTGGGGGTTGGCACCATCCTTGAGGACGATGATGTACTGGCTGGTAATCGGTTTGCCATTAGCATTACCGGCCTCTACAGCGGTATAGCTGCGGGCCGCACCCAGTACGAATACAACGATGGCAATCAGGGCAGTGAGTCGTAGAAGAGTCTTGCGAGACATTAGGGGAATTTCCTTTCGAGCGGTTGAAAATAAGCGCAGCCCCTAATATTGTGCGGGGCGGTTGAACTAATATAAGAATACGCTTCTTCATCAACCATTACAATGTGGATTTCCTACAACAAATCACCTGATTGTTCGTTATTCTAACATAGCGCACCGCGTCATTACTTGTGAATTTAGTTGCTATCCCACAACAGCTTTTGTCACAACCCTCCCACTTATTGTTGGCTCTAATAGCGACTGCGTGTGCTACTTGCGTTCTTGTGTAGCGGTGAGGATGGGGAGAAGGGAGAGGGTGGAAAAGAGAACCAGAATGAGCGCGGGCGCGGCGGCACGAGCGAAAAAGCCCTCGGCGGTAGCAGACCAGATGCGGGTTGCCAGCGTTTCAAAGCCGATAGGGCCCAGCAAAAGCGTCGAGGGGAGTTCCTTCATGGTGGTTAGGAAGACGAGCATCGCCGCATTGATGATTCCGGCGCGTGCCAGGGGCAAGGTGATTCGGAAGAGTGCGGAAAGCGGTCCGTAGCCTAGTGAGCGCGCTGCTTCCTCCAGCCGGGGATTGATCTGTAGCAGGGCTGCTTCTATCGCACCGATCGCCTCAGGCAGGAAACGCACTGTATACGCCAGCAGGAGCATCGGCATAGTCTGGTAGAGAAAGGGAACATAGTTGGCCCCAAAAAAGACCAGAGAAAGTGCCACCACGATACCGGGCAATGCATAGCCCACATAGGCCATCCTCGAAATCACCCGGCTCGTGCGCCCAGGATAGCGCGCCGCGAGAAAGGCAATAGGCAGCGCCATCGCCGTCGCGACCACCGCTGCCAACCCGCTGGCATACAGCGAGTTTCCCGTGGCGACCCAGAGCGTGCGCAGCGTCTCTCCTGCCTGGAGGCCGCGTAGGAGCCAGTAAACGAGAACCGTGATCGGCATGCCCAGCGCAAGCAGTACCACAATCGTACAGAATAGAAGCGCAGGCCACGTCCAGCGACCCAGCGGGACCGTCGTATGGCGGCGCTTGGCCCCGCTGCCTACGTTATGGTACCGGGCCTTGCCCCGCGTCCACGCCTCCAGCGATAACATGGAAAAGGTCAGAAAGATGAGCATCAACGCCAGAACCGCTGCCCCGCTTCGATTGAGGGAAGCGGTGTACTGGGTATAAATGGCTCGCGTGAAGGAGTTGAACTGGAGCAGCGAGACCGCGCCAAAATCGCTCAGCGAATACAGAGCAACGAGCATGGCCCCCGATGTAATAGAAGGGCGGAGCAGCGGTAGGGTCAGGTGGAAGAACGTTGCAATCGGGCCATGTCCCAGGCTGCGGGCCGAT
>JACCSL010000754.1 GCA_013812995.1 Ardenticatenales bacterium
TGTCGGTTGGGCTACCACGCCCAGGTCGCTAGTTACGAACCGTCTAGTCAACCGTTTAGTCTCGCTTGGGCCGAGTGGTCCGCTCAACCTGCTGCAAGCCCCCGAGTTCGACTCGGGGGTAGTTGACAGCTCTACAACAAAAAAGAGGAGGCGGCACATGTGCCGCCTCCTCTTTTTTGAGCTACCGATTCGTCAGAGGTAGGAACAGTCGTGGTAGAGTTGCCGTCACACTCGCGCTGGGCACGGCGGTGCGCGTGCCGGTCACCGTTGGTATCGGCGTTCCCGCCCCTTGAGTGGCCGTCGCGGTGCGCGTGCGGGTTGCCGTCGGTATCGGCGTTCCAGCCCCTTGAGTGGCCGTCGCGGTGCGCGTGCCGGTTGCCGTCGGCGTTTGCGACGCACCGATGGTCGCCGTCGCGGTGCGCGTGCCGGTCACGGTGCGCGTCGGGGTTTCCGTTGTTGAAGGCGGCTGGGTAACTGTGGGTTCAGCCGCCGTCGCCGTGGCTGTAGCCGTAGGCGTGGTATTATCGGGCAGCCGGTTGATCTTCACCAGCAGCACGCCCACGTCGGTTCGTCCAGGGAGTGAGCCTAGCTCGGCCATGCCAAACCACACCTCACCCGCTGTCATCGCGGGCTCATTCCAGGCGATGGTGATGTCGAAGGGTTGAGTAGCAGGCACATTGTCCGGACCAGTGATGGTCATGTTGTTGAAATCAGTCCCAGGGATGACCGCCGTTTCCAGCTTCACATTCATGGGTCCCGGGCCAAGCCAGTTTTGCACTCGAATCCAGTAGGTGCCCGCAGCCGGACTGGATAGCTGACACCTCTCAAGCGCGGCAGAGGTGGCACTGTCACACACCTGCTCGCTCGCGTCAGGTGCTTTGTCCCCGTCCTGGTCGCGGCCCACGTAGAGATCAAGGTCCTGCGCCAGGGTCTCCACAATGGCCGCATGGAGGAACTTTGCGCCGGATGGAACCGTGACAGTCACAAAGAAGGTTCCCTCGTCGCTATCATAGGGTTCCAGCGGTGTGGGATCCTGGTTCACCAGCCGCGTGGTGTGCTGGCCCCGAATCAAGCCGTAGCGATTGGTCGCGCTAAAGTCCTCGATGGCGAGCGTGCTGGAATAGGGAACGGTGGTTGAGCCGAGGTCGCTTCCCGTATCAATCGTGACCATGTAGGGGGTACCGCCCGGCAGCACCGCCACCGGAAGGTGCGCGTCTGGGATTGTGGAATTGCTGGAGCGGAGCGTCACCTCCCCAAACGCCCACTGACCGACTGGGAGTCCCCCCACCGTGGCGGTGATCACCACTGGGCGGCTTGCGCCGGGAGCCAGGGTGAAGCTGCTGGGCGAGACCGTCAGCCCCAGATTGTCCGAGGCCGAGATAACGACCGTCCAGGTCACGCTGGACGAGAGGGTGCTGGAGAAAACGCGCGTCCAGCTACAACTCCCGATGCAGTCTCCGTGCGCGAGGCTGGCAAGGTTCAGCGTGGTGGGATCGCCGCCATCGGCGGGGTTGGCAGCCTCGTAGTCGGCGCGGCTCTCGTCGAGCACCAGGCCCGCCCGTGCGGCCTGTGTCAGGTCCAGACGACCCGCGCCCCGATCAAAGGGATCTGCTGCCCTCAGCCCATCTTCCTTGCGAACCGATGCCGTGAGAGAAGTCATCATCATCGCTGATTGAAGTTCAGCAGGCGACCACTCAGGATGGAGGGCACGGAGGAGCGCCGCTGCTCCGGCAGCATGGGGGCTCGACATCGAGGTTCCGCTCAGAACGCCGTACTCTGGAGAACTCGCAGGCGGGAGCGTGCTATTAATCGCCGCCAGAATGTCGACGCCAGGGGCCACGATGTCTGGCTTGAGAATGGAGGGCACAGACGGATTGGCCCCTCTGGAGCTGAAGCCCGCCATGATGTCCCCATCCGCTGCGTTGAGCGTGGTCGTGGTGCCCGCAATGGTGGCTTGATGACCGGAGCCAGAGGCCAGCCACGCTTTGAGAAGAACCCCATCGTCGTAGCTGATGTGGACCGCTGGCAAGACGTGTGCATCGGCCACCAGCGAGTCACCGTTGGCGGCATCGTTCGCCAGGACGAAGCCCCCTGCGCCGCCCGCTTTGACGTTTTCTCCCTTTAGAACGCGTCCAGAGACCCCTCGATCACAGACAACAATCTCCCCGCTCCAGGTTCCTGCGGGGAAGGCTGTGGAGCAGAGCGGATCCCCATAGTCCCCCGCGTAGACGATAGATGCAGGGCCGTAGCCTGTGGTCACGCCCAGCCCAGCCATGTCGGAGGGAGGCGAGCCTGTGCCCCCTGTCATGTTGATGAGCGCGTTACGGAAGGAGCGGTTGTGCGTGCTCGCCCCCACCGACAGGAGCCACGGCGCATCCGCGGGGGAGCCGATCGTTTCAGACCCAGGCCCTGAGTTGCCAGCGGAGGTTGCCACAAAGACACCCGCGTCGCGCGCACCCAGAAAAGCCTGGCCATCCGCGTCGGTCCAGGGATCGGTAGAGCCACCGCCAATGGAGTAGTTGATGACATCCACGCCATCCGCCGTGGCCTGATCGATGGCAGCCACCAGCGAGGGGCTAACGCAGGTTCCGATGGCGGGCGTCGTGGTGCATGCCTTGTACGCGATGATGTTGGCGTGAGGGGCCACACCGGAAAGCTGGCGTACTAGGGTGATCGTGGGCGCGTTGATGGTAGCATTCACCACGTTTCCTGCGGCGGTACTGGCCGTGTGGCTACCGTGGCCGTTGTCATCTTCCGGCAAGGTTCCCGTAAAATCGTACATGCCTATCAGCTTGTCATTGCAGGGCGGGTTGCCGATGATAGGAATGGGAGTAGGTGGACAAACCCCATAGAATTGACCACGCGGGTTAGTGTGATTGTAGCCATCCACCGGGCCAACATCCGCAAAGGAGGGATGATCGCTGTTGATACCTGTGTCAATCACCCCCACGACGATGCCCTCGCCCCGCGTGCCGGGCTGCCCGCCGGTCGCGGTGCCATCCCAGAGCGTGGACGCGCCAATCCAGGCAGGGCCAGCGTCGGTTTCAATGGTGCGCGTGACCTCCTGCTGCACCTGGCGCACGCCCGGCAGTGCTGCAACCTGTTCCGCCTCCTTGGCCGTCAGGGTCACAGCCAGTCCATTATAGGCATATTTGTACTGATAAAGAGGGGTGATAGGGCGACCAAGGGCCTGCGCCATTGTGCTCAGGAGGGTCTGCTGCTCTTGATCCAGGTACGCCAGATAGGCGCGGCTGGCAGGACTTTCCGTGTCCAGCTTGACCGTACCAAGTGCCGCCGGGTTGGTAGCTGCCAGCCGCGCGATACCACCTCGGTAGC
>JACCSL010000233.1 GCA_013812995.1 Ardenticatenales bacterium
GGGCACCGCCGTGGGCCATGTCGAGGCGTGGGCAGGGGAGCGGGCATGGGCCGTTCCCGTGGGGGATGACAGAGCGCTGTCCGAGGGTATCCTGGCGTTGCTCACCGATGCGCCCCGCCGCCACACGATGGGAGACGCCGCGGGCCAGTGGGCCGGGCAGTATGACGCTGACTGGACGGCGAGACAGGTCGAGATGATCTATGCCGATGTGATGCGACGGTAGAAGCGTGGAGCGGCTGCGCTGGGTGGCGCTTGTGCTATTTCTACTCGTCTATGGATGGTGCGTCCTGTTGCCTGCGGCCTCTGCCAGCACGGGCGGCTTTGCGGGCTACTACACCTCCGCTTGGATTCTTGCCCGCTACCCTGACGAGCTTGCACGGGTGTACGAGGATGCCTGGTTCGTAGAGCGGCTGGAAGAAACGGGAATCGAGGGTGTCTACGACATCTTCTTCATCCATCCCCCCACGATGACTCTACTGTTGCTTCCACTGACCGCTTTTCCCCCAGCAACCGCGCGGGTCATCTGGACAGGCGTCAATCTGGCGCTGCTGGTGGGGGGACTGCTCCTGCTTGCGCGGGCGCTCCGTCTTTCCTGGCAATGGGGGCTCTGGCTCACCCCGTTTGCCCTCCTCTACACCCCGGTCATCGAGAATTTTCGTTACGGGCAGGGCTATCTGCTGCTCTTCTGCCTGATCTGTCTGCTGCTCTGGGCGCACCTCACTGGACGGCGCACGGCAGCGGGGCTGGTCCTGGGGCAGATGCTCCTGCTCAAGACGGCAGCCCTCTGGCTCTGGCCGCTGTTCCTTCTGAGCAAGCAATGGCGTCTCCTCGTGGTGGCATTGCTGGTCGCGGGAGGCGCGGTGGGGGCGCTGCTCCCTCTGTTCGGCCTGGAGCCCTGGCAGCGTTACGCCCTGCTGCTGCCACAACTTGGAACGCTGTCCCAGCGCTATGTCACTGCCTACCAGACGGTGACCAGCCTGCTGGGTCACCTCTTCATCTACGATGAGCAGTGGAACCCAACCCCGGTGATACACCTGCCCCTACTGGCCCGCCTGTTAACCCTCGCGGTGCAGTTTGGCACCCTCTTTTTCTCGTGGCGCTGGGCACGCCTGGAGGAGTCGCGGCACGAGGTACGGGTTCTGACACTGGCGCTCTTCCTCTCGCTGGTTGTTGCCAATGGCCCTTTGGGCGAGCAGCACCATTATGCAATGGTCCTGCCCGCCCTGCTGATTGCTCTGTGGTGGGCGCGGCATCACCGTGTGGCGGGGCCAGGCTGGGCATGGTTGCTACTAAGTGCCCTCCTGCTGGGGGCACCGCTGCCCTTCAAAGCACTCCAGCTTCAGGCGGGGCTCTGGGCGCTGCTGGCCTACCCGCGCGTGTATGGAGCCTTCCTGCTCTGGGGGTGGGTGGGATGGCAGGTAACGAAAAGTCAAAAGTCAAAAGTACAGAAAACATGAACAGAGAAAGCGTAGCAGTTTGGACAAACCCCTCATATTACCGGCCATTGTAACGAAAAGTATCCAGCTAAGATTGCATATAGATAAAGAAGGTAATCTGAATCAGTAGAGATAGAACCCATCTATACAGGACCTTGAACAACACAGATGCAGCCATGAAAACATCTGTGGTTGTTTTGTCGTAACTTTTGACTTTTGACTTTCCCTAAAACCGGGTTAGATAGGTATAATTCCGGCTCATGCATCATCCACTGAAAGACCCTGATCTCTATGGCTGCACTCCTTGAAACGTTTGCCAGCTTCATCCCTGGGGTGATTCTGCGCCACCTGGAGGCGGACCCGAGGCCGATCAGCGAGCCGGTGAGCTATGGCTTTCCGGCGGCGGTGCTCTTCGCAGACATCTCGGGCTTCACCCATCTGGCGGAACGATTTGCTGAGCGCGGGCCGGTGGGTGTCGAAGACCTCTCCCGGCTGCTCAACCAGTATTTTGGGCAACTCATCGATCTCATTGGCGCGCATGGCGGCGACGTGGTCAAGTTTGCGGGGGATGGCCTGCTTGCCCTCTGGCCCGCCATTGGAGAACCGCTGGATACCGCCGCGCTGCGTGCGGCGCAGTGTGGCCTTGCCATTCAGGAGACACTCCATAACTATCTCGCGGCCGAGGGGGTGCGTCTCTCCATGCGGGTCGGCATCGGGGCGGGCGAGGTGTCGGTGGTGCACCTGGGCGGCGTGTACCAGCGCTGGGAACCCCTGGTGGTGGGAGAGCCGCTGGCGCAGGTCAGCCGAGCCGAGCAGGCGGCGCTCCCTGGCGAGGTGCTGCTGTCGCCAGAGGCATGGCAACTGGTCAGAGTCAACTGCATTGGAACCCCCCTGCACACACTCCGGGAGCACAATGGCAAGGGGCTGCCCGTGGACGAAGTGCGGCTGGAGAGCGTCCGGCTCCCGATAGCGCTCCGGTCCGCCTCGCCCCTTGCCCGCCTGTCGCGCATCGAGGAGAGCAGCATCCGGGCATACATTCCGGGTGCCATCCTCTATCGCCTGCTAGCCGGGCAGAGTGGCTGGCTGGCCGAGCTGCGCCGCCTGACCATCCTCTTTGTGAATCTGCCCACTCTCACCCATCACACTCGCCTGGAGCAGGCACAGACCGTGATCCGCGCGCTCCAGGGCTCGCTCTACCGCTATGAGGGGAGCATCAATAAGCTGAGTGTGGATG
>JACCSL010000242.1 GCA_013812995.1 Ardenticatenales bacterium
CAATCAGATTGGCAGGCGGCTGGGCTTCCAGAGTGGCACCATCGCTCGCTGGGTCGCCGATGTTCCCTTCAATGGGTTCAGCGACGAGTCCCGCGAGGAGCAGCTCGCTGCCCGCCGCGACCCGCACGTTTACAATCGAGCCCTGGAACTCCGCCAGCAGGGCTGGTCCTACAACATGATCTCCAAGGAGTTAGGCGTTGCTAAAAGCACGCTGAGTAACTGGCTCTGCGATCTTCCTCTTCCTGGAGATGAAAAAGAGGCGATCATCGTCAGAGGCAAAGCCAAGGCTGCGGAGGCAAATCGTCGTAAATACAAAGCCCATCGGGAGAAAGTTCGGGCTGAAGCAGCCGAAGAGTTCAAAGCAATTCTAGCTGAGGATCTGACCGAGCGTGAGTTAGTTTTTCTGGGTTTAATGTTGTACTGGGGCGAGGGTGCCAAAACGGATGGGCACCAGCTTAGTGTCTCAAATTCCGACCCTGCCATGCTCCAAATATTTGTCTTATGGCTTGAACGTTTTTTCAATATTGATCGATCCCAACTACGAGCATATATTTTTATCTATCCTGATATAGATATCGCTGAAGCTGAAAATTATTGGTCGGAGGTAATTGGAATACCTCTTTCTCAATTTTATAAGGCACAGATTGATACGCGAGAGAATAAGTCGGTTGACAAACAGGGCAAATTAAAGTATGGTACCGTTCACTTGGCGGCATGTGGTGAGGGTACAACAGACCGCCAACGCAAGATAATGGTCTGGATTGAACTTTTGGGTGAATACATACAGAATAAATACGCGGGTATAGCCTAGAGGCCAGGCATCTGCCTTCCACGCAGAGAACATGGGTTCGATTCCCATTACCCGCTCTCTAAATATAACCAAAATAGCCGGTTCGGAAAGTGTTACATCAAAACAAGAAGGGGGTTGGACGAAAGTCCAGCCCTCTTTTTGTTTGCCTGTGGACGATATTTATACAAAAGATGTACCAAACGTGGTTAATCCTATTGACACTTTTCTCTGCGTTCGGTAAGATGGGGCGAATTGTGGTTACTTAGCCGGAGGAGACTTCTATGAGTCGCATTCGCTCCTTGGGAGTTACATTGTTGTTGCTGTTGCTGCTGGTCGTTGTCGGGGCCTCCCCCGCTGCGGCACAGGGTAGCAGCTATGTTGTGAAGTCAGGGGACACACTGTACAGCATTGCCACACGCCACGGGACGACGGTGGAGGCGTTGATGGCTGCCAATGCGCTTACCAGTCCCACGATCTACGTGGGGCAGACGTTGCAGATGGCGGGGGGTGGCGCGGCGATGCCCTCGGCTGCAGCGGCGGGGGGTACCCACGTCGTGCAGCCGGGAGACACATTGTTCTCCATCGCGCGCCGCCACGGGACGACGGTGGAGGCACTGATGGCGCTCAACGGGCTCTCGACGCCCACGATCTATGTGGGGCAGGTGCTCCGGCTGTCGGGGGCGGCAATGGCAGCGACGGCGGCAGCGCCCGCGCAGGGTGGCAGCTATGTGGTGGTGCCAGGCGATACGCTGTTTTCCATCGCGTGGCGCAATGGCCTGACGGTGGACGATCTGAAGCGCGCCAATGGACTTGGCAGCGACATCGTCTATGTAGGGCAGCGGCTGGTGATTCCCGCGCCGGGCACCGTTGCGGCAGCAGCGCCTGCCCCGGCGGCTCCGGCGGGAGCAGCGGTGATCTACATCGTGCGGGCAGGGGATAGCCTGACGCAGATCGCGGTATCCCACGCGGTCAGTGTGTGGGCGCTGGCGCAGGCCAACGGGCTCCAGCCTGGGGATTGGGTGTATGCGGGTCAGCGGCTGGTGATCCCGGCGGGCGGTCAGGCGGCACCGCGCCCCGCGATGGCCCCTGCGGCGGCGAGCCAGGGCGGCTATCACATTGTTCGGCCTGGCGAGACGCTGACCTACATCGCAGCGCAGTACCGCACGACGGTGGCCGCGCTGGTCAGTGCCAATGGCCTGGCGAACGCCTCGCACATCTACGTGGGGCAGCGGCTGACGATTCCGGGGCTAAGTGCTCCAGCAGCCGGTAGCCCGCCCCCCGCACGTCCCGCAGCGCCGACTCAAGGCCAGCCCGCTGCACCGGCCCCTTCAGCCCCGGCTCCCAGGAATCCGGCCACCGATGCGCCTATCGTGGCAAAGGTCTGGTCGGCGCATGTCACGAATACCGGCTGCAAGGATGAGGACACGGGCGACTTTATCTCGGTGATACGGGTCAATGTCGAAGGACGGAGCGGGCAGCAGGTGGACTTCTATGCCCAACCCGTGCAGGACAGCACATTGCAAGGCTCGATGGCAAGCGGCTCAAAGATCGAGCTTGGCCCCTATGGCGCGGAATGGGCACCGTTCGGTGCTGGGAAATACGCGGTAGTGGTGCCGGGCATTGGCCGTGCCGACTTCTATCTGGATGGTCGCTGCACGGTTTATGTAAACTTCTCACAGGTCTCGCGCTAAAAAGTCTTACCCAAAGGAGTCATTACAACGGTCTACAACTTGCTTTTTCCGGGTCATGCGTCCCATGCGTCCAATTAGGGAAAGGAGAAACGCATGACCAACCAGATTATCCCATTCATTGCCTTCAGCAAGGCCAACTACGAGCTCCACAACCCGGACCAGGAT
>JACCSL010000262.1 GCA_013812995.1 Ardenticatenales bacterium
CTGGTGGAGATGCGAATCCGTCCAGCCCATGACCACCTGTAGGATTCGGTGCAGCTTGCCAAGCGTAGTACTCCCCCGCACCTGAATGCGCCGCCAGATTGGCGGCTTCGTGCCCTTCAAGGTCACCTTCAGTTGGTAAACCGGACTCTCATCGGCTTTCTTCGCTGGCATGATGCCCTTCCTCACATGCTCTTGTTTGAAGCTGAATCCTTCGCGGGCTCAAGATGCTATTCCTCTTGGTCCTTGCGCCGCATGATCCGCAGCTCTGTCTCGGCCTCCACCGCCCGCCGCTCGGCGGCCAGGCGTGCCTCCTGCTCCGTCTCCAGACGCTTGCGCAAGTAATCGCGCTCCTCGCGCACCGCCCCCAACTCCCCCTCATAGCGCGCCACAGTGGCACTCAGGCGCGTGAGAAGCGCCCCATCGCCAGGAGCTCCCTCTCTGGGATCCGTCTCCGCCTCCCCCGTCGGCAGCTCTGCCCGCTCCCCTGCCGCCAGGGCCTCGTGAATCTCCTCGTACCCCGCCAAGCGCTGCCGCATCCGCGCGATCAGCGCAATGACCCGTACATCATCGGCCGTGAAGTGGCGCGGCTGCCCTCGCGGCGGCACCGCGCTGGGGCTCAGGAAGGCAGCGAACTCCTCCGTCCAGGTGCGTACCGTCTGCGGGCTGATATTGAGCTGGTGGGCAAGACTACCAACGGTGGCCATCAGGTAAACACCTTCAAGGGGGCTTCATATGGTTCTGCCTGGCGCTATCTTTAATAACAATGGCGCTAGTTGCTATTGCTTTACCTCAACTTTAGCCTTACAATGAGCCTACCATAAGATACAGGTGCGAGGCAAGTCCAACATGGGGTAGAGTGCTACTTCGCCCCTGTACCCTTGACCGTTTTCCGTCTCTCCAACCTCTAATGGCTGGAGCCAAAACTGATTCCTGCACCCAACTCACTCAGAGGTAACTCCATGACCGCGCTATTAGAAAAGCTCCAACCCAAGAGCACCCCCGTCACCTTGCCGCTGACCCTGGGGCCCGCCCAGGTCATTGCCTGGCATGTGGCAGGGGGCGAGTATGTCTGGCAGGGGAAGAGCATCGTCACGGTAAGTGGGAAGGGGGGCGAGCGCACGATCACGGCTCCCACTGGCGGCACGATGCGTACCCTCCTGGTGCAGCCCGGCCAGCAGGTAGACCCCGGCACCGTGATTGCCCACTTTATCCCGGAGGCCAGCAGTCGCGCCGGAAATGGGAAGGCCAAAGAGATCGCCAGCGCACCAGCTGCCCCAGAGGCCCTACAAGGCCAGGTACAGGGTCAGGGCCGGGAAAGCCAGCGCCTGCCGGAGCGCGCGGTGCTGGCCCCGCCTGAGGCCGCGAGAGAGGACGCTATACCGGAGGAACAGGAGCCGCCTGCGAGCACGAAGCGGCGACGCTCGACCATGCCTCCCGTGGAAGAACTCACCCTGGAGGAGCCCGCGCCGGCCCTGCCCAGGACGCGCTCTGCCCGGAAACGCCCGCGTATTGTTAAGTTTACCTGCGACGTCACCGATGATCAGGTGAAAGGCCTGCGCGAGCGCGTGGAGGAGTTGCGGCAGATCGGTGGTAACTATGCCCTGGCGGAGATCGAGCGCGTCATGTTCGACCTCCTGCTCGCCCTGCCGCAGGCGGAGCTGGTCCGCCGCCTGGAGACGCGGCGCGACCTGGAGGAGGCGGAGCGCTACGGGTATGGCAACCGCCCGCCCGCGTAGGTACAAGCTGCGCCCCTCAGCCCCAGGCCATGGGTCAGCCTCTGTGCTGGAGGCTCGCGAGCGGGACGTAGCGCACCACGGGTGTCGAGCTGACCTCGGTATCTTCTGCCGCAATCTTGACTCATTTGGACGTAAATTCCAGGATGGTGGCCGCGATGGGAAAGACGTAGTCCCCGCCCGGGATACGCTTCAGCCAGATGACCTCATCCCCGACCTGGAAGGCCGGGGGCGCAGGCGCTTCCTCCTCCACCAGCCGGGCGACCTTCCGCCCGCACCAGGC
>JACCSL010000761.1 GCA_013812995.1 Ardenticatenales bacterium
ACGGTAACCTGCCCGGCGATGGCCTGCGGCCCACCGTAGAATAGCAGGAGGAAGACGCTGATCGCGATGAGAAAGGTAAAGAAGGGCCAGTTGTTCGCCCAGACATTGATGACCTTGTAGCGGCGGGCGAACCACTCATCGTTCTCGCGGTCGAACTTGGCAAGTTCATAGGGTTGCCGCGCAAAGGCTTTGACGACACGAATGCCCGTCATGCTCTCCTGCATCACCGTCGAGAGAACGCCCATCTGCTCCTGAATGGCGGTGAACATGGGGCGCACCACATTGCCAAAGCGAACCGTTGCCCAGACAAGCACCGCCATTGGCAGGAGCGTCAGTAGCGAGAGGGAAAGGCTCTCGCGCAGCATCGCTACGATGATTCCGACCAGCAGCAATACCGTCGAGATCAGGTCAATCATCCCGATACCAACAAAGCGTTCCGTTTCCGTGATGTCGCCCGTTGCGCGGCTCATCAGGTCCCCGGTCTGGGAGCGATCATGGAAGACGAAGGGCAGGCGCTGCACTTTGTCATAGAACTCGTTGCGCAGATCGTAGGCCACGCGGAAGCTCAGCCACTCGCCGTAGTAGCGCTGCACAAAGCCAAACAGACTCCGCACAACGGCAATGCCCAGGATGATGGCCCCACTGATGAACAGGGCTCGCGCCTCCCCCCCAGCCAGCCCTTCATCCACCGCGTTCTTCAGAATCTGCGGCACGATCAGGCTGAGTAGCGTAGCAATCAGCGTTGAGCCATAGGCATAGATCATCTCGCAGGGGTACGGGTTAAGATAGGAAAAAAGCCGCCTGTATCGCTTAAAGCGTTCCATACCTTGCTCCACTATTTTCTGTCACGAATCATTAGTATAGCTAATCGTGAGATATTTCAACAAGCAACAGCAAGATTTGTGCGATTGGGGTTATACTTTCTCTACTAAATTCCCGCTGCTTCTGTACCGAAAGGACTCTGCTATGGCTTCTGCTCCGAGCCCCACCAAACAGTTGAAAGACCGCTTCACCAAGCTGATGACTCAGATCGCGAGCCCCCTTCACATCTTCACCTATCGCCTGACGGGCGGCAAGGTCGGGGGAACCCTCATGGGCGAAAATATTCTTCTCCTGACGACCACTGGCCGCAAGACCGGCAAGGAACGAACCCTACCCCTGCTGTACATCCCGGATGGAGATCGAATGGTGATTGTGGCCTCGAATGGCGGGCAGGCACGCCACCCGGCCTGGTATTTCAACCTGCGGCAGACGCCGAATGCCACAGTCGAGATTGGGCGCGAGAAGCTCGCGGTTCGGGCGCAGGAGGCAATGGGGTCAGAGCGGGAGCGATTGTGGGCGCTCGTCACGAGTCGCGCACCAGCCTACGAGCAGTATCGCGAGGCAACCACGCGCCAGATTCCTCTCATGGTGCTTCAATCGCAGGGCAAGCTATAACGAGGAGTGGCACCCGGAAAACAAATAGAGCGCTGGAATCCAGCGCTCTATTTGTTTTTGTACTTCTACAGGTTCTTGTCGGTGCGGTAGGCTTCGATCCGCTCGCGAAGCGAGCCGCGCTCCTGGAGCTTCGCTCGCGTGGGTTGCTCCAGCGCACTCTGCCAGGTTTCGCCCAGATTTGCCAGGCTGCTGAGAATGCGATCCGCCGGGACAAAGATCAGATCAGTCAGGGGGTCAATCAGTCGCACCGTCACGTTGTCGCCCTCGCGCGGGAAGAACTTGACCCGCAGCGGCTCCAAAAGGTCACGGTTGATGTTCTCGATGCTCTCCGGGATGGCCCCCAGGACCAATTGAATCCGCTCGACGGTTTGGAGGATGCTATCCCCCACGCCGAAGGGAATCTTGCTGATGAGGCCGGTGAAGAAGCTCCCCAGAGCCTCGGTGATGGGCGCGACAGGGGCACCCGCCTCGCGCAGGCGATTCTCAAGCCCCTGCATGAGGTCGCTGAGCTGGCTCACTGCCCCCTCGGCACGCACGAGGCCGCTGTCCAGCACGGCCAGCCCCTCGTCTAACTGGTTGATGTTGTTCTGGGCGCGGGCTAGCCCCTCGCGCAGGGCCTGCGCGGCCTGCGCCGTGCGACCAATGGCGGCGGCCACCGCATTCATTCCACCGCTGACGGCGTTATCCAGGTCCACGCCTTCCATCTCATCGTACATGGTAATCAGCCCGACGGCGTCCTCAAAACGCTCCTTGGCCGCGCCGGCCTCGTTGCGCAACTGGGTGACGGTCTCATTCATGGCCGCGATCTGGGTCGCACCCAGTGTCGCGCCCGCCGTGAGCACATTGTTCTGCTGCCCGAGGCCGTTTGCTACGATCCCCCCGGCGGCAATGGCAGTGCCCCCCAGCAAGGTCGCCGCAAGGGCCTGGCGGCGCGTCATGAGGCCGCGTCTGGTGGCGGGTGACTCCGGCTTGGATAGCCATCCTTCCAGCTCATGAAGCGTTGATTCCTCCAGCCTGCTCAACTGCTCTATGATGCGCGCCTCAAGGGCTGCACGTTTGGGATCATCCATCATCATCGCATTTGCCATCTTTTTTCCCTCTCCCTAGCCTGGTACGATCTTTTAAGGTAGAGTATAGCACGAACAGAGCCGAAAATCACTAGGAGAAGCAGAATTGGCCCGCCCCGTGATACATCAAGTGGAATGGTTACAGAACCCAGGGTAAATATGACGGCTTATGGCTCGACGTGCCCTAGTCGTAAATACGCTATAGCATCGAGATGAGTCGCACGGCCTGGGAGCCCATCGAGTCAGCGCGGCTGCTACGCACGTTGGCAGCCGAGTTGCTCCTCTCGGAGGGGCCAACGCGCAATGGGCTTTTCCTGGAACTCCATCGCTTGCACGATGTCATCTTCCGTATGGCCCTGGAGCGCCACCCCGATGCCCCGCCGGAGCTGGCGGCGCAGGCGTTCGCCGTGGTGGATGCGCTGCCCGCCCCCCAGGTGGTTCGCGAGTTGCATGGTCTGGGCGCGGCGTTGATTACACCGGAGATTCGCAGCCTGTACAAGCACATGAACGTGGCGCGGAACAACCTGGCGCACGAGGCGGTGGTCGGGCGCGTGACGGTGTCGAAGGGGAACGTCAAGCGCATGGCAAACCTCGCCACCCTGCTTGCCACGCAACTAGACCCCGACGAGCAGGGTTTGCCTCTGGTCGAAGCAGAGGAAAGATCGCCTGTGCGGACGGGTGGGAGAGAGGTCGGAAAGCTGGCCTATGGCGTGGTCGGGCTGCTGACAGGCGTGGGGCTGACATGGACAATCCTCGACGCGCCCTCCGGGCTGGCGAGTGCCGTTGCTGGGGGAACCCTCGTGCTTGGGCTAGGAAGCTTCCTATTCTTTGCCCGGAAGACGGATCGACCCTGAGAGAACGTCTGCGCTTTGGAAAAGTTGTTCTATAAAAGTACACTCAAGATCATGTTACCCAATCCAGGAAAAGGGAACCACTTATGCCATCTACTATGCGACTGTTTCTGGCGATTCTCCTCCTTTCGATGCTGGCAGCGGGCTGCCAACGAGGCGGTACAGGGGAGGAGGTGTTACCAACGCTGGAACCGCTTCTCTCCGAGATTCCGCCCTCCCCCACTCTAGAAGGCTTCGTTCTGCCTGGGGAAGTGCTGCCTATCGAGACGCCCGTACCCTTCCCGCTGGAAACGCCGACTCCCGGCCTGGGATTGCCCCTACCCATCACCCCGGAGGCGACGGCGGGGCGCTTTAGCACGCTGCGCTTCGCGGCCACCACTACGGGCTTCGAGCAGGCGACCTTCCCCGAGGGAACCGAGGAAGTCTACGCCATCTGGGACTATGACGGGATGAAGGCGGGGGATACGATGACCCGCGTCTGGTACCACAATGGCACCCAGTACGTCGAGCGTGATGAGGAATGGGATATCCTGAAGTACGGCTTCAATGGAACGGTGCGAGATGTCTTCATCTATGACTACGAGGGTGGGCTGTTCGCGGGCCAGTGGCGCGTCGAGCTGTATTTGAATGGGGTTCAGCAGGTCACAGGGGAATTCACGGTGGGCGCTCCATGAGTGAGCCCGTCAGCATCGTGATTCCAGCGTACAACGAGGCGGGGGCCATCGGGCAAACATTGGAGGAGGTCGGGCGCGTTCTCGCCGAGGCCGCGCTCGACGGCGAGATCATCGTGGTCGATGACGGCTCCACGGACGGCACGGCGGAGGCGGTTGCCCGCTACCCCACCGCGCGGCTGATTCGTCATCCCCACAACCGGGGCTATGGGGCCGCGCTCAAGAGCGGCATCCGCCAAGCGCAGCACGAGATCATCGTGATTGTGGACGCGGACGGTACCTATCCCTGCGCCGTGATTCCCACACTCGCGGCAGAGATGGGGCCATACGATATGGTCGTGGGCGCGCGCACGGGGTCGGATGTGCATATTCCCGCCATCCGCCGTCCGGCCAAGTGGGCCTTGACCAAGCTGGCGAATTACCTGAGCGGGATGCACATTCCCGACCTCAACTCGGGGCTGCGCGCCTTCAAGCGGGACATCGCGCTGAGCTTTTTTCGCCTCCTGCCCTCCGGCTTCTCCTTCACCACGACGATCACCCTGGCGATGCTGACGAACGATTACAACGTGCTCTATCTGCCCGTCGACTACTACCCGCGCGTGGGAAGTTCCAAGATCAACCCCATCCGCGACACGATCAACTTCTTCTCGCTGGTGGTGCGGATGGTTCTCTCCTTCCGCCCCCTGCGAATCTTTGTGCCCCTGGCCCTGCTATTCCTCTCGCTGAGCACAGTCAAAGTCCTCTACGACATCAACGCCTACTCCTGGCACCTCGCCACCTCCACGGTGGTGCTGCTCACCCTCACCTTCCAGATTATCATGCTGGGGCTCATCGCCGACCTGGTTGTGTCGCTGCACAAACAATGAGGGAAGGCTCCCCGCCCAGCCGCCTCAGTCGCCTGAAACAGCTTCTGACGTGGCCCTTCATCCTGCTTATCCTCTTCTTCTGGTGGCAATCTGTGCGAGAGCTGGCGCTGGGTGCAACACTGGCGAGGGCGCGCGGCAACGAGGGATTCCTTGGGATGGCACTCTTCTGTGCTTGGCTCTATCTCCTGGGTCAGGCGGTCGTGTGGCGCGCCATCACCTCGGCGCTGGCGACGCCCATTCCCTGGCGGCAGGGGATGCGCGCCTGGATGCTCTCCAACCTGGCCCGTTACCTGCCGGGCTCTGTGTGGCACCTCGTCGGGCGCGTCTACCTGACGCAGCAGGCGGGGGGCAGCCGCACCAACGGGGTGCTGGGCGTTTTGCTGGAGCAGGGACTTCAGCTTCTCAGCGCCCTGCTCCTGGTCGCCCTGACGCTTCCCTTCTGGCCGTCGGAGAGCCCGGTGCGCGCGCAAAGCTGGCTGCTACTGCTCATTCCGGTGGGGCTGGTGGGAATTCATCCGCGCCTCTTTTTTCCTCTTATGAACCGGGCGCTGGCACTGCTAGGGCGCGAACCGCTGCCCGCCGCGCTCCGCTACCGTCAGATGCTCGGCTACCTCCTCAGCTACCTGGGAGTTCAC
>JACCSL010000368.1 GCA_013812995.1 Ardenticatenales bacterium
GGTGGTTGCCAGCGCACGATCCGCGACATAATCGACAGAGAGCAGCGCTTCCTGAAGGGCATCAATCGTCTGAAACACCTCTTATTCCTGCTCGCTCTCGGGGGAGGCAGCCAACTGGTTTTCCAGGGATTGGAGACCCTGATTAATCACCTTGCGGGCCACCGCCTCAACCAACCGCTGCCCCACCTGCGCGATGCGCCCCCCCACCTGCGTCTCGCCCGCGTAGTGGATGAGTGTGCCCTCGGCGGAAGGCTCCAGGTCCACCGTGCCTTCGCCCTTCAGAAAGCCTGCGGCCCCTTTCCCCTCCACGAGCAGGCGAAAATGTTCCGGGCGCTGAGACTCCTGCACGGCGATGGTGCCCGCATAGGTTCCGTTGATGGAGCCGATCTTGACTGTCATCTGCGCCTCGTAGCTGTCCTCGCCGATCTTGACCAACTGTGTGGCCCCCGGCATGGCTTTGGAGAGGGCATCGGGATTCTGGAGCAAGTCAAAGACTACCTCGCAAGGGGCTCTAAAGGTATACTCTCCTTCGATTCGCATAAATGTTCCTCATTTCGGTGATTAGAGACGGGGCGTACTATTATATGGGGGGCCATCGGAGTATGGCAACCCATTCCCGCTAAGGGCAATCGCATACTCGGACGGTTTCGGTTCGCCATGCCCGCGCGGGCATAAATGCCCACGCTATTGGTGCGCCCCTCCGGGGCTAACAACAAGGGTCGTTAGCCCCGGAGGGGCGCATAAGTAGCCTGCCGATTGATCGGCAGGCGGGCATCACGGCTGAGAGCGTCTCGCTCTAGCGAGTATGCGATTGCCCTGCCTATTCCCGCTAAGGGCCTTGACAAGTGGGGCAACATCGTTTTGACTTGAAGTACCCCACTGCGCAACATTGTGTTGGCAGACTTCGCCTCCCCGACCGTCCTGTAGAGGATACAATATGTCCTTTCCTACCTTGCGAGCCTCGCTTCGCACCAAGTTGGTGGCGGCTTTCTTGGTTGTGGCTCTTATTCCCCTGGGGGTATTGGCCTTTCTGAACGACCAGTCTGCGCGCGTCTCACTAACGGAGGCGGCCAGCCGCTCGCTCTTCGCTGCTGCCTCACAGACAGCGACCAGCCTGGATTCTTTTTTCCAGGCCAATTTGAATGCCATCGGGAGCGAGGCGCAACTCCCTGCGCTGAGCAGCTATCTGAGCCTGCCCGTTGCCCAGCGTTCGGGAAGCACTCACGAGGCAGAGGTGCGTGGGCTTCTGACGGCGCTCAAAACGAAGGAGAATCGCGGCTATGCGACGATCTCAAGCTATGCCTTCATTCAGTCGTACTTCCTGCTGGACGAAGAGGGGCAACTCCTTTTAACCACAGCTACCTCTGAGGAGTCACTGGACCACGCCGAGCGCGACTATTTCAAGGAGGCGACCGGCACGAGCGAACCCTATATCTCGCCGGTAGAGTTCTCATCTCGAGGGGAGGCCAGCATCTACTTTGCGGCCAGCGTGCGGGACAATGTGAACCGTTATGCTGGCGTCCTGGTGATGCGCTATAACGCCATCGTGCTCCAGCAGCTCCTGGTGCCCAACAACAACGTCGCGGGCGCGCAATCGTATGGCGTTCTGCTGGACGAAAATAATCTGCGGCTGGCCCACGGAACCACGCCGGAACTCCTCTATAAACTGATCGAGCGGCCCACGGGCGAAGAGGTAGCCACGCTTCAGGAAGCATTGCGCCTGCCGAACCGCCGGATCGAGCAGCTTGCTATAGAACAAAGCAGCCTGGCAGTCTATCTCGAGGAGGCAGAGAAGCAGCATTCCTCGTTCACCACCGAGGGAAGCACTGGTGAGGCAGAGCAGGTCGCTGTCACGACATTGATAAGCCAGCCCTGGACCGTGGCCTTCTTTCAACCACAGTCGGTTTTTCTTGCCCCGGCGCGGGAGCAGAGCCAGCGCACCTTTTTTCTAGGGCTGGGGAGCGCAGCCGGGGTTGCCCTGCTCGCGATTTTCTTTGCGCGCCGGATGAGCGCACCGATTATCGAACTGGCAAGCGGTGCAAGACGGGTGGCACAGGGGCAATTGGATCAGCCAGTTCGGGTGCGAAGCCGCGACGAACTGGGAAGCCTGGCCCGCTCCTTCAATGCCATGCAGAAGACATTGCAGGACTCCTATGAGCAGCTTCAGCACCGCGTCACAGAGCTTTCCACGCTCCAGCAGGTGAGTATGCGCCTCGGGGCACGGTTGGATCAGAGCGAGGTGCTGGAGGCAGTGATTGAGGGCGTGATGGCACTCGTTGGACCGACCGAGATTCGCCTCTTCTTCTATGATGAGGAAAAGGATGAGTTGCGCTTTGCCGCCTTCGACGACGAGACACTGGCGAAGGAAGGCAACGCGTACCCGCCGCGCCGCGATGGTCTGACGGCGCAGGTGGCCCGCACCGGCCAGGCCCTCTTCATCAATGACCCCGCCAAACACCCCTTTTATGCCGAGATGGTCCAGGAGTGGCCGCTCCAGGCGCTTGCCAGTATTCCCATCCGTCGGGCAGAACGCACGCTGGCGGTTCTCAATGTATCTTTCGTTGGGAGAGCTTATCAGTTCACCGACGATGACATGCGCGCCCTGAGCGTCCTCGCGGAGCAGGCCGCGCTGGCTCTGGACAATGCCCAGCTGCATCAGCAGACGCAGGCGGCCCTTCACTCCACGGAGACCCTCTACCGGGCCGCGTGGGCCATCACGGCAGCCAAGACACTCCAGGAAATCTGCCAGAATCTTGCCACCTACTCCAATAGCCTGGTTCAGGCCTACAGCACCCACCTCTACCTGGTGGACCACGAGAAGCAGCAGATCGTCCTGAGTGCCAATGCGGGCAACTATGTACACGAGCTTCAGAGCTACGGCGAGCTGGAGCGAGGTCTCAGCGGCCAAGTCTATCAATCGGGAAAGCCGCTTCTCTCGCTTCATGCGGATGATGGCATCGAGCCAGAAGCCACGCGCAGCCGCCGA
>JACCSL010000375.1 GCA_013812995.1 Ardenticatenales bacterium
CGCGCTGCCCGGTTTGCAGATCACTAAAGCTTTTCGGAAAGCGTGTCAGCGACTCCCCCCTGGAGATGTATGTCAGGGCAGGGCCTGCCTGGGCCAAGTAGAGCTGGTCTTCGCGGATAAAGGCTGCGTTGAACCCCGCCCAGATATGATCCTGCTTGGGTAATCCTTTGTTCCGCGTCAGGAGGAACTCATTGACCGCCTCCGCAGCGGCCTGGAGCGCGGGAGTCTCGCCCAGCTTGCTCGCAGCGAAGGTGTTGATGGCCTTCGTTATGATCTGGCGGCTGGCCTGATCCCATGCCTCGGTGGGCGCAGAGACCTCCACCAGCACATACAGCACCCCACGCCGCGCCGCGATCTGTCCGATCTCGGGCGGAGTCTGTCGCCGCTGCCCGTCTACCAGGCTGAGTTTGACTACCTCTAGCTGGCCCATGTTGAAAGTCCTCGGTTACTTGTCGTCGACCTCAGAGAAGATTGTATCAGCATACGTCATCAGTGTCTCACGGCGTTCTGGGGGCACCTGCTTGGCCTCCAGGTAGCGTTGGAGCAGCTCGCGCGGCCCAGCATTGGCGATCTCCTGCGCCGTCCCCAGGCGTAGCCGCGTCGGGCGCTCGACATCGCGAACCACCGCTGCCACATACGCTGCCGGGCTTAGCAATCGGCGAATCTCGCGCGTATCGACATGGACCTCATTCTCGGGGGATGCCTTGATGATCAACTTGACCACCGCCTCGTCCAGGTTTGTGGCCTCCAGCCGCTCGCGGATCAACTCCATCGGCTGAGGGTGGTGGCGCACATCAATGACCATTTCCAGGAAGGGGCGCGTGGGCGTCTCCACGAACTGCCAGCGCGTGGGGCCATCGCCAATCTCGGCCACGACAAAGCCCTTGGCCTCGTCCGCCTCGCCAAAGTCAATACGCTCGATGGAGCCGCTGTAGATGACGGGGGGCTGCTCGTTGAGACACTGGTGTTTGTGAATGTGTCCGAGGGCCACATAGGCATAGCGCGGATCCTTCAGCAGCGCCGGATCAAGTAGAACATCCTGACCCAGCAGCACACTCCGCTCCATCCCGAAAACCGCACCGGGGACCGTGCCATGCGCGGCAAGCAGAGCAGGCACATCGGGGGTAATCCTGTCGGCCAGGCCCGCCATGATTTTGAAGAGACTCTCCTCGATGCGCGCGTTGATCTCCTCTACGGAGAGGCCCTGATACTCCTCGCGCGTGAGGAGATGGCTGCGCGTCACCCAGGGCAGGGCCACGATCTGGACATCGCCCTGCCGGGTCTGGATGCGGTGGTAGCCGGGGCGCTCGGCGACGGTGACACAGGGAATCTCCAGCGTGTGGAAGATCTCGATGGCGTGCGCGCGCTTGATGGCATTGGGGAGATCATGGTTCCCTACCAGCAGGAAGGTGGGCACCTTCGCCTCGCTGAGGCGGCGGATGCGGCGCGCAAACTCGCGCTGGTGGGTCGGGGAGGGGTCGCGGTTCTTGAAGGCATCGCCCGCGAAGAGCACGAGGTCGATCTCGTTCTCGATGGCGTAGTCCACGACAAAATCGAAGGCGCGCAGAAAATCCATGAGGCGACTGCTGAGCCCCGTGTTGGGGTCGAGTCGCCCATAGTTTTCTACCCCGAGGTGAAGGTCCGCAAAGTGTAAGACTCGAATCATGACGCTCGCCCTTTGGCGAGGCAAGCGTCCCTCAGCCAGGATTAGTTGAGGACCACCTGCTCGCGAATTTTCTCCAGAAGACGGTCGCCAATCCCCTTTACCTCGGACAACTGCTCGACAGAGGTGAAGGGGCCATTGGCGCTACGATACTCTATAATCCGCGCCGCCAGCGCCGGACCTACGCCCGGCAGCGTCTCCAGCGTCGTGGCATCGGCACTGTTGAGATAAACCAGCGTGCCCGACGCGGGAGCCCCGGCAGAGCCCGAGGCGCTCGCGGGCGACAGCGGCATGGGCAGGGGTGCGCTCCCCTGCTCCGGTAGGTGAACCTGCATCCCATCGCTCAGCCGCGTGGCCTGATTCAGCGACTCCGCAGCGGCATCCTCTGTGGGGCCACCAGCGGCAGCCAGCGCATCCACCACGCGGCTCTCAGCGGGCAGCGTGTAGACGCCGGGGTTCTGCACGGCTCCACTAACGAATACCACCATGGGCGCAGGCGTGGCGGTGGGCGCTGCCGTCTCTGTGGGAAGCACCGCCGGCACTTCGAGCGCCAAGGGTGCCGCCGCTGGCTTTTGCATCGAGAAAACAGCGCCAATGACGCTGACCACGACCAACAAAAAGAGAATCAACGATTTGCCCTGAACCAGATTTCCCAAGATTGCTCCTCCTCCAAGGTTGATATATGGCTACCATGAACGAGGAGGGGTAGGCTTTTAGTAGACTCCGTATGACTATTGTTAGGGAATCGCCCATTGTCGTTGGCAGATATTATAATGATGCTCACAGAGAAATACAAGAGCAGCAAGGTGATTTTCCGAACGGAAATTCTAAATTTAAATCGAAATGACTTCGCGATATCGGCCAGGTGTGGTATAATTTGAGGGTTCTGAAGGGCTCTCTCATAAGCGATTTTACGCTTCTGCCAGAGCCATCTATGGCTAAACATTACGCTTGATTCTAGTCCGCCCTGCCCTACTGATTGGGTTAATGGCGATGGTTTCGCAACGATAATCGACCAGGGAGAACAACTATGACAACGACCGATCCCACAAGTTATGATGCGGATAGCATCCAGGTGCTGGAGGGTCTGGAGGCCGTGCGCAAGCGCCCCGGCATGTACATTGGCAACACGGATGTGATGGGATTGCACCACTGTGTTTTCGAGGTGGTGGACAATAGCCTCACCTATGAAACACCGATCCTCATGGCAGAAGATGGCGAATTACGGCTGCGTCCGATAGGGGAACTTATTGACAGCTACATGAATGAGTTTTCTGCGGATGTGGAAGGGGGAGCAACGATGCAGCTTTTGCGACGGGGCTTCAATCTACAGGCGCTGACCTTTTCCCCGAAAGATTACCGTCTTTCCTACCAACCTATTTCGTCTTTAATTCGTCATGAGGTGAATAGCTCCATTTATCGGATTCATCTTGCAACGGGTCGGCAGGTAGAAATTACCCCGTACCATTCCCTTTTTACCCTGCGCAAGGGCGAAGTAGTATCCGTTCGGGGAGATGAGCTAAACCCTGGAGATTATGTGATCGTTCCACGTACCTGGATCGAACCACCCCAGTACGTCACGGAGATCAATCTCGTTAATCAACTTCTGGCTTTACCCCCCGAACGAACAGAGAAATTCTATCTATATGGCGTGCGCGAGGCATTAACCGCAGGCGTGCGCGAGGCGTTGAGTGGCTCATTAAAGCGCAAGGAGAGTTGGTACGATTACAACCATTATGATTACTTACCCTTCAACCTCCTACGTCAACTCCCACCAACAATCATCGCCCACCTTCCCATTAGCACCCGTGTCGGGACCAAATATGGGAAGTTTCCCATCCGCTTGCCTGTCAGCCAGGCGCTGATTGAGCTACTGGGTATTTATGCCGCAGAGGGATGTGTGACCCATGATAAGGCGAAGGATCACTGTTCCCTTGTCTTTAGCTTCGGTTCCCACGAGTCGGACCAGATTGATTACACCCTCCGTCTAATCAAAGAGGTTTTCGATCTGGAGTTGCAATCCCACTATGTGCATGAGAGTGCCCGAATCATCAAAATCGGACAGGAACTGGTGGCGGTTCTCTTTGCAGATATTTTGGGCACTGGCGAAGAGAGTCACTCGAAACAGGTTCCTAATCTCATTTTCAATCTACCACCTGAGCTACGGGAGCGTTATCTTATCGCTTACCTCTCTGGTGATGGGCACCCCTCAACGATTTTTGCCAATCACCTTCATCAGGGCAGCACGCCAAACAAGGAAGACCGGCACAAATACACCTTTGTGACCGCCAGCCAATCTCTGGCTTCTGCGCTCCACTACCTCCTTGCCTCCCTTGGAAAAACCTGGTCTCTACACACAGTTGCGGCAGCGGAAGTCCCGGCAGAGCGCCCGATTCTTGTCAACTATCGAGGCAAAGCACGCTCCTATACTCTCTGTGAGCGCTCCAGTTCATATCGTACTGCCTTCTACTGGCATAGCAATGCCTCTTACATTCACAACCTTCCCTTTGATGAGGTGGTGGCGAATTGTACGGATCGACTCACACGCATGGCACATCGTCGGGGACAGATAGGTATCTCACGCCCCAAGATTGATCGGCTAAGAGGCGACGGAAAACTTGCTCTTTATGAGAACGGTGAGGCTTTTCTTGAGGGTGATCTTGGCTTGCTCAAGGTAACCCGAATCGAAGAAATCAAAGATTATGCCCATCCGTGGGTCTACGATGTATCAGTGCCAGACGGTGAAAATTTCGTGGCAGGGTGGGGACCAGTCATGTGTCATAACTCTGTTGACGAGGCGTTGCAGGGACATGGGAACCGCATCGATGTGGTCATTCACTCGGACCAGAGCATGACGGTGCGCGACTATGCGCGCGGTGTGCCTGTGGACATCCATAAGGAAACCGGGTTGCCCGCGCTGGAGGTCATCATGACCAGGCTGCACGCGGGGGGCAAATTTGGTGGTAGTGGCTACAAGGTGTCTGGCGGGCTGCACGGCATCGGCGTGAAGGCGGTCAATGCCGTCAGCGAGTGGATGGAGGTCAAGGTTCGCCGCAATGGCAAGCTCTACCGCCAACGCTACGAGCGCGGGATTGCCGTGACGCCTGTCGAGGTCATTGGCAAGGTTCCAGCCGGTGAGACTGGCACCGAAACCAGTTGGTCCTTTGATCGCGAGATCTTCCATGCCGAGGGGCTGGCCTACAACTTCAAGACCCTCGCCAGTCGCTTCCGCGATATGTGCTTCCTCACACCGAGTCTCCAGATTAGCCTGGTGGACGAGCGAGAAGCAGGGCAGGAGGCCACCTACTACTTCCAGGGCGGCATTGCCTCCTTCGTCGCGTACCTGAACCGGACGCGCCAGCGCGTTCACCCCGTCATCTATGTCAACCGCGAGGTGGACGAGGTGCTGGTCGAGGTAGCAATGCAGTACACAGATGGTTACCAGGAGTCGATTCACACCTTTACCAACAATATCAACCAGCCCGAGGGCGGTATGCACCTGACCGGCTTCCGGGGCGCGCTTACCCGCTCTATCAATGACTATGCGCGCAAGGTTGGGCTGCTGAAAGAGAAAGATACCAACTTCAGCGGTGAGGATGTGCGCGAGGGGCTGACGGCCATTGTCAGCGTCAAGGTCAAAGACCCGCAATTCGAGGGGCAAACCAAGATCAAGCTGAACAACACCGAGGTCAAGGGCGCGGTGGAGAGCACGGTCAACGAGGCGCTCGCACGGTGGTTTGAAGAAAATCCCCGCGACGGCAAGGAGATCATCAACAAGGTGCTCACCGCGAGCCGCGCTCGCGCCGCCATGAAGAAGGCGCGCGACATGGTCATCCGCAAGAGCGCCCTGGAATCCATGACGCTGCCCGGCAAGCTCGCAGACTGCTCCGAGCGTGACCCCAACAAATCGGAGTTGATGTTGGTCGAGGGAGATAGTGCGGGGGGTTGTTTTTCAGGAGATACCCTAGTGGCACTAGCCGATGGTCGTGCCCTGAGCTTCAAAGACCTTGTTGAAGAGCAGGCGATGGGGAAGGAGCACTTTTGCTATACCATCAGGCGAGACAGCAGGATTGGGCTGGAGCGCCTTATCAATGTGCGAATCACCAAGCGAGATGCGGAGGTCATTCGCCTGACATTGGACAATGGTGAGACCATTATCTGCACGCCAGATCACCGCTTCATGCTCCGCGATGGAAGCTACAAGGAAGCTGCTTCTCTCATTTCTGACGATTCGTTGATGCCTCTGTATCGGAAGCTCTCAAGCACAGCAGACAAGGGGATTACAATCAACGGGTACGAGATGGTATGGGACCCGTCTACCCAGAATTGGCTCTTGACTGACACATTGACGGAAGCACCTCGGATTGACGAGAGCTTAGCACGGGAGGCAGTTGCTAACTACAACCATCGGGTCGTCTCCATAGAACGACTGGACGAGCGACTGGATGTGTATGATCTTGAGGTCCCTCATACACACAATTTTGCCCTGGCAGGTGGCGTGTTTGTACATAACAGCGCCAAGATGGGGCGCGACCGCCGCTTTCAGGCTGTCCTGCCCCTGCGCGGCAAAATTTTGAACGTGGAAAAGGCACGCATCAACAAGGTGCTGGACAACCGCGAGGTCCAGGCGCTGATCTCTGCCATTGGCTGCGGCATCGGGGACAGCTTCGATCTGAAGCATCTGCGCTACAGTCGAGTTGTCATTATGACTGACGCGGACGTAGACGGAAGCCACATCCGCACGCTGCTGCTCACCTTCTTCTTCCGCTACATGCAGCCCCTCATTGAGCATGGGCACGTCTTCATTGCCCAGCCACCGCTCTACCTGCTCAAGGTGGGCAAGGAAGAGCATTATGTCTACAACGATCAGGAAAAAGAGGCGAAGCTGCGCCAGATGGCCGGGAAAAACGTGGGTATTCAGCGCTACAAGGGGCTGGGCGAGATGAACCCGGAACAGCTCTGGCAAACCACGCTGAACCCCGAGGTTCGCACGCTCCTCCAGGTAACCATTGAGGATGCGGTCGAGGCCGACAAGACCTTCGACATGCTCATGGGCTCCGCCGTTCCGCCCCGCAAGCGTTTTATTCAGACACACGCGCGGCAGGTGCGAAATCTGGACGTGTAGGATTATGTAAAGTTAAATAGGGGATGGGCAGTCAGAAGCCCATCCCCTATTTTTATGCATTTTGCGCTATGCTCGTTTTTGCTTAAAAATGAGTGGAAACCGTCATATCCAAATTCAAATTCATAAAGAATAAGTTGAACGATGAATCAAGAACTTCTTGACGAACTCCAGGGGGCGCAGCAGGCGCTGGAGCCCCAGTTCCAAGCCCTGCGCGGCGCGACGAGTGCGCTCCAGCAGGCTATCCGGCTGGCGAGCGAGGAAAAGATAGACGCCCTGCCGATGCAAAAAGCGCTCATCAAGCTCCAGCAGGCGGCCGAGGCGATGGAGGATGAGCCGTTCCAGGCGGTGGCCGCGAGTTTCGCGGCAGAGACGCAGAAGGCACTCGACGCGCTCGCGTTCGAGTTTGCTCGCGATCTGAAGGAGACATTCGAGCGGCGTGGGCAAGTGGTGTCCGGTCGCCCCCCGACGCTAGTGGTGGACCCGCTCGTACTCCAGATCGATATTGCAGCACGTAAGGCACAGTGGTTCTATGGCAAAGAGGCACTGACGCGCAGCCTTCCCCTTTCCCTCAATGCGCTCGTGAAGGCATTCGACCAACAGTATCGAGCCATCGCCGAGCGCAAAATTGATGTGGACGTCTTTCTGCAAGAGCTCTATGACGTTTGGAAAGAGATGGTCGAGAGTCGCCCGCGCCGCCCGGCAGGGGGTCGCCTGAATCTGGTCGAGGTTTACAGCAAGCTCGTTATGAATCGCCAGAGTGGGCGTTTCTGGAACGCACCCTCGCGCGCAACCTTCCGGGACTATGAGCGCGCCCTGTTCGTGCGCGACCTCGTGCTCGCGCACGCCTCCCCAAGGATAACAGTGGAGGGTCAACGCTACCTCCTGCGCCTGGGCGCTGCCACGAAGAGCCAGGCAGACAGTGCGAGCCGCAGCGTCTGGGTTCCGGATGGAGCGCTGGATGGGCAGTATTACGCCGACATCAGCTTTGAAGAGATCTAAATTATCCCATGACGCTCACCCGCCCCCTTGCTCGCCATATTATCGAGGTGCTCGGTAGTTCGGGAACACCTCCGGCCAGAGGCGTGCAATATTTCAACGTGGGTAACCTATCGCTGCTAGAGGCGTTGGACGAGTATTATTTCTCGTCCTACCTGCAAGATGGGGGTGGGGGTTACAAGATGATCGTAGGCGATTATGGCAGTGGAAAGTCTCATTTTCTCTACTGCCTGCGAGATGTGGCATGGGGGCGGGGGTTCGCCGTCGTGAAAGTTGACCTGAGCCCGGTCGAGACCCCCTACAATGACCAGAGACTGGTTTACGCCGCTGTGGCGCAAAACATCATTTGGCATGAGAGCGAGACAGAAATTTCTGATGAGCGTGGACTACCGCGCTTTTTGGAGGGAACGCTCCAGCGGATGGTGGGTGACTTGAGCCTTGAAACTCTGACTCATCCGTATTATGGGGCACTGGTGGATACCCTGGAGGCATCGTTTATTGATAGCCCCGCCTACAAGGCGGCAATCCTGGGGTACTTCGAGGCGCTCATCCGGGAGCAAACAGAGCGGCTGGAGTCGTTGTCCCGTTGGCTCACAGGCGAGACAACCACGCCAGAGGACACAAAGACTCTGAGAGACATCGGCGTGACGGGCAAGATCGCCCGGCCCAATGCCTTTCGGATGCTTCGCTCTCTAGCACAGACGATTCGGGCACTGAGTTATAGCGGGCTGCTTCTTCTCTTTGATGAGGTGGACCGTATGGCAAGCATTGGTGGGCGCGCGGAGAAGCTGGCAACCGATACCCTGCGGGAGGTCATTGACCGCAGCCGGGACGAGTTGCCAGGTGCGATGTTCGTCTACGCGGTGCCCCCCCAGTTTATCAACGAGGTAGTGCCACGCTACCCCGCGCTCCAGCAGCGGGTGCGCGCGCCGGGCCGCTTCTCCC
>JACCSL010000413.1 GCA_013812995.1 Ardenticatenales bacterium
ATCAAGGGCAAGGCGGAGCCTGTCGGGGTGCAGGGTCTGCTGGGGGGGCACCTGGCGCTGCGTCGCCGCTCCGTGACACAACCGCCCCTCTTCGGGCGCGGCCGCGAGCTCGTTACCCTTCAGAAGAAGGTGGCGGGGTTGAGGCATGGTCGGGGCCAGCTCATCCTCATGGTGGGCGAGGTAGGCACGGGCAAAACCCTCTTGCTGGAAACACTCCATCACCGCACAACCGTTCGCTGGGCGGGCGGGAGCGGCCTGGCCTACGGGCCGGACCTCAGCAGTCACCTTTTCGTCGGTTTGCTGCGTGATTTGCTGGGCCTGCCCCTGGCCGCCCCCCCCGAGGAAACCAGGAACGCCCTCACCGCGCTCTGCACCACGCTCTGGGGCGAGGCGGGCCATACGAGCGCGATCCCCTATCTGGCTCGTTTCATGGGGTTACCTTTGAATGAGCAAGAGGCGCAGCAGGTCGGCGGGCTGTCCGGCGAGAGTTTCCGCTGGCAGCTTTTCAGGATTATCAAGCAACTGGTCCGGCGGCTGCTCGCTCAACAGCCGCTTGTGCTCGCGCTGGACGATCTCCAGTGGACCGATACTCTCTCTTTGCAGCTGATCGAGCAGTTGGTGCCGCTGGTGGAGAGCCAGCCTCTTCTTCTGCTCCTCTCGACACGCCTGGATGCGCCAGAGCCTCTGCGGCAGAGGGTGCAAGCGCTGCACCGTCGCGTCTCCCGCTCCTACTTCCAGGAAATGACCCTCGGCCCGCTGGATGATACGACGGCTCGTGCGCTGGTGCACCACTTCGCCCCCCACCTCTCCGACCCGCTCCTCGCTCATCTCGTGGACAAGAGCGGCGGCAATCCGCTCTTTCTGGTCGAATTGGTGCGCACCTTGCAGGTGCAGGGCCTGGCCGATCTCGCCCAGCCGCTGTCCGTCGAGGGACTGGAGCTACCAGATTCCATCCAGGGGCTTCTGCTGGCCCAGTTGGACCGCTTGCCCGTTGAGGCGCGGCAGCTGCTCCAGCGGGCCGCCGTCATCGGGCGACGCTTTCCCCGCCGCGTCCTCGCTGCCCTGGCGGAGGATATTCCCGCCCTGGACGAGACATTGCTCCTGCTGGAGCAGCAGGCGTATCTCCAGCAGGAGCAGGCGACGACGCTGGGGCCCACCTACTTGTTCCGCCACAGTCTCATTCAGGAGAGTGCCTACAGTACCCTGCTCTACGAGTATCGCCGCGTCTATCATCGGGCCGTCGCGGGGGCCATCCAGCACCTCTTCCCGGCCCTGCTGGGTGAGCAGGCGGGAGTCCTGGCGTTTCATTATGAGCATGCCGCCGACCTGGAGCAGGCGCTTTACTTCTACCTTCAGGCGGCAGATCAAGCGCGTTTTCTCTACGCCACCGAGGAGGCGGAGACGCTCTATAATAAGGCGCTTGCCCTGCTGGAGCAGCGAGAGTTGCCCGACGCGGAGCAGCACGCCCGACTTTACCTCAAACTTGCCCAACTCCGCACCAACGGGCTGGACTTCGAGGCCGCGCAGCTCTTCTATGAGCGGGCCTTCGAGTGGCTGGAGCAGGTCCATCATCGGGCGCGTGCCAGCCAGTCAGGACGCGGCAAAGCGCGGGTGTTTCGCCTGGGGGTGGGGCCGCAGGGGCTCGGCACCCTCGACCCGGCGCTGGGCGATGTGGGGGGAGAGGCCAAGATTGTCGAGGAGCTATTCGAGGGGCTCGTCGAGTTGGACATGGAGCTAAACGTGCTCCCCGCCGTCGCGCGTCGCTGGCGTGTGGACCAGGAGGGGAGGTGCTATCGCTTCGAGCTGCGCCCGGCGCTGCGCTGGAGCGATGGTCAGCCGCTGTGTGCCCACGATTTTGTCTTCGGCTGGCGCAGAACGCTGGACCCTCAGACGGACTCCGTTGTGGCGCACCTCTTGTATATCGTCGAGGGGGCCGAAGCCTTCCACCAGGGGCAGGTCACGGACCCGGCCACGATTGGCATCCGCGCGGTGGATGATCTCACCCTGGAGATCACGCTCCGTGCGCCCAGCGCCTACTTTCCCTACCTGCTGGCCGATCCCAGCACCTATCCTCAACCCGCGCACCTGATCGCAGCGAAGGGAGACGCCTGGCACGAGGTGGGAACGCTGGTGGGAAATGGTCCCTTCGTCATCCAGCAGGGGGACGAGGGCGTGGAACTGCTGCCGAACCCCTTTTACCGAGGGGTATTTCCGGGCAATCTGGAGTGTATCTCTATCCACCCGGTCCAGCCCGATGTAGAGGCTTTCCATCAGGAGCGGATCGATTGGTGTCGCATCGAGGAACAACTCCCACCCTCGGACGCAGAGGAAGAGGGAACCTTCTTGCTCCAGCACCTGAGTATCTTTTTCCTGGCCTTTTCCTGTCGCGCGGCACCCTTTCAGGAAAAGGCATGGCGGCAGCTCTTTGCTGCCGCCATCGACCAGAAAGCACTGGTGCACGAGGTCTGGAACGATGGTCAGAAGGCTGCGACAGGAGGGATGATCCCGCCGGGTATGGTGGCGCACTCCCCGGAGATGCCACTTCCCTCAGTGTCTGGGCAATTACAAACCCGCGCCGTGCGCGATTTGCCTGAACCTCTCATTCTTGCCGCGTTGCCGGGGTTCCGCACCACGCCCCACTATCTGCGCCAGAGATGGCAGGACGCTCTGGGCATCCGCGTCGAGGTGCGGGACGAGATGCCTGTTGACGAGCTGCTGGAGCAGTTTGAGGCAGGAAAGATTCACCTCGCGCTGCTGGGGTGGGAAGCCGAGTACCCTGACCCTGACAACGTGCTGCGCGGGCTCTTTCACGGTGAGAGTCCGCTGAATTATCAGGGCTGGCGCTCGGCCCTGTTCGATCAGTGTGTAGAGAAAGCAGCGGTGGCAACCGAGCTTGAGGAGCGAGTGGCCCTCTATCGGCAGGCGGATCAGATTGTGGTACAGGAAGAAGCCGCTGCTGTCCCCCTCTACTACCAGCAGTCGTACGGGTTGCTGCGCCAGGGCTTCCGGCTCGAAGGGGTCAGCCAGATCATCCGGGGGGACCGCTTCAAGCTCAAGCATATCCGGCGGCTCTGATGGCCTGACTATTCCTACGGTGCGCGGCGGCTCACCGGCAAGAAGAGCGTTGGGAAATAGTTTCCGCTGGGAATCAGCGTCGTGACATTGATGCTCACCTCGTCCTCTACAAGGGCCTGATTGCCCGTGAAGGACGACTCGTTGATAAACAGATGCAGCCGCGAGTCACCCCCAACGCCCTCGATGGAGAGCGCGCCGCCTTCGCCCGCGAGTGCCTGATTGCCCGTGAAAATACTCTCCGTGAGCGTCACATACCCGCTCTGAACCAGGATGCGCACCCCGCCCCCGTTGCCGGTTCGCGCCTCATTGGCCCGCACCTCCGTGTTGTGGATAGTCAGGTGACTGTTCTCGTAGAGACGAACCTCGAACCCACCCCCACGCGTGGCTGTGTTGGAGATTATCTGACTGTCCGAAATAACCAGGTGCGAGCCATTGCGTAGCTCCAGGAAGAGCCCGCCCCCCTGCGTAATCACCTCACTTTCCTGAATAGCGATATTTTCCAGGCGCACCACATCGTTCCCGGAGATAAGACCGTATATCCCACCGCCTCGGGCGGTGGTGGTGCTGCTGTGCTCCAGAATCAGGTTTTGGAGGGTCACGGTCACGACCTCTGGCTGGAGGGTAAGGACCGGGCCTGTGTCGTGAAAGAGGGTAGAGCGCACCTCTGGGGCGAAGATGAAGCCCGCCGCAAAGAGATCGTCCGTGGTAGTGTAGACGGACTCCGAGCTGTCGCAGCCGTCGTTAGGGGGCGACCAGCCGCCCTGCAACGTGATACTCTGCGTGATCTCGGCTCCCTGCGAGGCCTGGGGCGGGGTCATGAGGAGAAAACCATCGCCATCCTCGGCCCCCGCGAGATCGTCGATGAAATTACCGCATCCGCCCGCGCCCGTTGGTTTGTACCTTCCAATCAGGTCCGCCCGGACGGGGAGCGCGATGACCAGAAATCCGAAGAGGGTCAACACACTCAAGAAGATGGTCAGGGCCTGCCAGCGTCGTTGCTTGATCATGGATGAATCTCCTTTCGGCTACAGTGAACACGGAGAGAGAGCTGCTGTCAAGCCTTTTCGCCAAATTGCCTCAATATTCCGAGAGCGTGCCCCGGCGGCGCGCATCGTCCTCCGCCCAGCGGTAGAGCCAGACGCCCAGCGGCGGCATCAGCAGCCCGAAGAGCGTCACGATGATAATCTCGGTGCCGATGGGCGCGAGTTCCGGAAAGCCTTCCGGGTAGCCCATCAGCGTCGAGCGAAAGCTATCGACCCCGTAGGAGAGCGGAATCAGCCGCGAGATGGCGAGAATCGCGGGGGGGAGGGCGGCAAAGGGGAAGAAGGGCGCGCAGAGTACCATGAAGCCGAACTGGAGCATGTTCACCGCCGTCTGCGCCGCCTCCTTGATGCGTAGCGTGAGCGCCGCGAAGGCAAAGCCCATGCCGAAGGTGCCGGAGAGCGACATCAGCAGGAGATAGAGGCCCAGCCCGCCATTCTGAAGCGGTAGCCCACCCAGAAGGAGACTCATCACGAGGAGCGAGCCCAGCGAGAGCAGCCCCGTCCAGAACAGCGTGATGACCACGCGACTCGCCAGGCTGGCAAACTTGGAGGCCGGGCTCAGGTAGAGTTGCTCCAGCGTGCCCTGCTTCTGCTCCCGGCGCACGTTGAAGCCGATTCCCCACAGCGTGTCGGACAGATAGATGAAGAGGACAAAACCGTAGGCGACGACCCCCCCTACCTCCGGCGGTGCCTCTGCCCCGACACCCTCACTGGAGAACATGAGCCCCGCCAGCGTGATGATGATAATGATGAGAAAGACCTGAAAGAAGCTGGCAACGAACTCGATGGGGTAGCGCAGCATAATCAGGAACTCTTTGTGGACCATCGCCGCGAAGACACTCAGATGTTTGCTCATCAGAATTGCCCCATTCCTTCGTTACGGCGCAGGTTGTTCTCCACGCGACGAAAAACCCACATGCCCACATAGGGCGTAATCAGCAGGAAGGTCCAAAGCACTGCCAGGTCCAGGTACCATTCCCCGAAGAAAAAGCCCACGCCCAGCAGAGCCGAGCGCACCCCGTTGATCATCCAGGTGGGCGGGAAGGCCAGCGCGATCAACTGCACCACTTTGGGCAGAATCGCAATCGGAAAGAAGATGCCCATCAAGAAGCTGACCACCCACTGCATCAGGTTGATGAGCGCGTTGGACTCCTTGACCTTGAGCACCACCGCCCCGAACAGCAGTGTCAGGCTGTAGAGGGGAATCAGCCCCACCAGGATGAACAGGAGCGCGATCAGCACATCGCCCTGCAAGGGGTTGACGCGGTAGATGAGGCAGCCGATGAAATAGGCGATGAGCGCTGAGCCGACGCCGCGAATGGCGCTGTGGAGGGCCACGCCGCTCAGCAGCGTGACGCTGGAGGTGGGGGTGAGATAGATGGATTCCAGCGTGCCCGTCTCCTGCTCGAAGCGCAGCCAGTAGGCGACATGCCAGAACGCGCTCGTCACGATGGTGAAGATATTCGCCCCGATCAGCATGTAGGCGACGTAGTTGGTGGTGCCGGTGTTGGCCTCGAAGTTCGCGGCCGCGTCGGCCCCGGCGGTGGCCCGACCCAGCAGCATGGGCATGGAGGCGAAGACGAGGGGGATGATGATCTCCATGACCAGCTGCCCCGGATAGCGGGAGATATTGATGAGCCGCAGCCGCGTCTCGGCCAGGGCCGCGTCCAATTTCTGGCGGAACGTGGGAGGGTGATAGACAAACTCGCGCATGGGGCTCCTTTTTGGCCTATTGCAGAGAGGTGTTATCGGCCAGCGTGCGCCCGGTGTGCGCGATGAAGACATCTTCCAGCGTGACTTCCTCCGGTGTGATGCGCTGGAGGAGTGCCTGATGCTGCGTCAGTGTCTCGATGAGGCGCGGCAGGAGATTGCTTTCTTCCGCTGTCACCACCGTGAGCTGGTTGTGTCCATTCAGCATCGCCAGGGCGGCGCGGTTGATGCCGGGAAGCTGCTCGACGGCCCGTAGCGCACTCTCCGAGATGACCCCCTCCAGGCGAATGACCTTTTCCCGCCCGAGCGACTGCTTGAGGTCGACCACAGCCCCCTGCGCGATCACCTCGCCCCGGTCAATGATGGCGACGCGCTCGCAGAGAATCTCGGCCTCCAGCATGATGTGGGTGGTATAGATGATCGTTTTGCCCTCCTGGTTGAGCGTCTGAACGATCTCGCGCAGCTCGCGGGCGGAGGGCACATCCAGCGTGTTGGTCGGTTCGTCGAGGATGAGAATCGGCGCATCGTTGATGAGTGCCTTAGCAAAGGCGAGCTTCATCTTCTGCCCGGAGGAGTAGCTCTCCACCGCCCGATCCGCGATCTCCTCCAGGTGCAGGCGCTGGATGATCTCGCTGCTCCGGCGGCGGCGCTCCCCGGCGGGCAGGTGGTAGAGTGCCCCGAAGAAGTCGAGATTCTCCCGTCCGGTCAGCTTCCAGTACAGGCCGCGCTCGCCCATGAGCATACAGCCCACACTCGCGCGGATGGCGTTGTCCTCCTCCGTCAGCTTGTAACCATTGATCCACGCCGCGCCACTCGTCGGCAGGAGCAGCGTTGTCAGGCACTTGATGAGCGTGGTTTTTCCCGCCCCGTTCGGCCCCAGCAGCCCGAAGATTTCCCCTGCCTTGATCTCCAGCGAGACCCCCTTCAGCGCCTCGACCTCCGTGGTGCGCGATTGAAACAGCCCCGTGCGCTGTTTAGAAAGATAAATCTTTTTGAGATTCTCAACGATTACCTGCCCTTTCATCAAGCTGCTCCTTGGTCGCAGTTGCAATTTCTCAACTATAGCGTCAATTTTGTTAAGATATTTATGTTCCTGCTGGCTGCCTGCACTACGCCGCGCCCCACCGCCACACCAACGATGTCCATTGCCACTGCCACGCCCCGCACGGGCGGGTCTCAGACCCGCCCCTACACACCGACGAACCGACATTCCGCATAGAACAAGCGTTCACGAGGAATAAATAGCGAGGTAGGGATCGCCCAAGAGGTCAAGCAGTTGCTGGTGGAGGGGACGCAGGTTAAGGACGAGTTGCTGCTTGGCCTCAAGCGTCAACAAATGGATGCCGACAAAGATATGGAAAACCCAGCGCGCGGAGGGGCGGAGGGTCGGTTTGCCTTTCTGGTCAGGAAAAAAGGGGGCCGTCTCTTGGAGGGCTTGCCGAATACGGAACTCTAGGGCGGCATAGACCAGGAGGCAGAGGGTCATGACCATCAACAACGCCATGAGGCGTGCGGGCGATTTAAGAAAGAGCGCCGAGGCGAGGAATTGCGGGTCTTTGAGAAAGCGAAAGCCGCGTTCGACGCGATCTTGCGACTTGTACGTTGCCAGAATCTGAGCCGGTGGCAGAGCCTGCTCATCCAACTGATTGGTGGCGAGAATGAAGCAACTCTTTTTGTGCCAGAGGTCATCGCGCACCAGCAGGGAGGAGGCAATGGCAGCGGTAAGGCGGTAGTGAACGGCGCTTGGTTGCGCATCCTGGGCGGGGCGACCGGGCTGCTCGTAGCGCGCCTGGCGTTCCACCGCCAGCTCGGAGAGGGTGCTCGACTGAAGGGTGTTGGCAAACGCGCGTCCGGCAGCCAGCGCATCCTCGGCACAGGCAAACTCCTGGCGGGTGAGACGCAAAAAGGCGCACAGCTCCCGCTCACTGGCGCGCTGGGCCTGTTTGGCAACCGTATGCCGGGCACGCTGGGCGGCGGCCTCGGAGTGGATGAGCAGCCAACGTTGCGGCACGTCTGCGTACCACGCGCCGACTTCGACATAGCGGTAACCAGGGGCCAACTCGGTGAGGTCGGTCAGGGAGCGCGGGTTGAGGAGGGTTTTGGCAGCACTCAAGGTGGCCGGGACGCGGCTCACCCAGCGCCACGGGGCTCCGGCGACTGCCTGTAGCGTTCCCTCATTATAGAAGGCGGCATCGGCGACCAAGTAGTCGAAGGGTTGACTGGCGGCTAACTGCCCCACATGGGCTCGGACCGTATCGCCAAAGGTCTGTGCGTCCGGTTGGTTGCCGCTAATGGCTTGCAGTCGCAGCGGCAACCCGGCCTGATTTTCGACAACCAGTTCCAAGATCACCTGGGGCAGGTCGGGGCGATGATCGCGACTGTAGCCGTGGGTCAGTTCAATCAAGGTCGGATCAGCGGGGTCGGGAGCGGGATAGTCGTCATACCCCTGTCCATCGACATGGAAACTGGTGCTGTCCAGATGGACGCTCCGACTCGCTAGCCCCAGCCGTTGCGCCGCTTGGCTCGCTAGTTGGCAAAAGAGCGCCGTCACGCCATAGTCGTAGAGTTGATCCAACGCACGCCCTAAGACATCATCATTCAGATGCGCCGCCTCAATGCCAGGACCAAGCAATCGTTCCACCGGCTTGTTCGCGAAGAAATGCGGCACCAAGTACAGCCGTTGGTTCACAAATCCTAATCCGTTGAGCACCAT
>JACCSL010000443.1 GCA_013812995.1 Ardenticatenales bacterium
CATCGACACCCCCGAGCTGCTTAACAGCGATCCCTATGGGGAGGCCTGGTTGGTGAAGGTCCGTGCCAGCAATGAGAGCGAGCTCGCAGAGTTGCTGGATGCGGCAGCTTACGAGGCGCTCCTGCACTAAGTCGTTCTTCTACAGAGAGATACAAAAAATGAAATACACCCCACATACGGAGGAAGACCGCCAGGAAATGCTGGCGGCCATCGGGGTTGAGCGAATCGAGGACCTCTTTCACGATGTCCCGGCGTCAGTTCGCTTCCCCGATCTTGATCTGCCCCCTGGTATCAGCGAACTGGAGGCCCGCCAGCACTTCACGCGCATGGCCGCCCGGAACGCAACCCTCAACGACCACCCCTGCTTTCTGGGTGCCGGGGCCTACCACCACTACACCCCCGCCGTGGTCCCGCACCTGCTTTTTCGCGGCGAAATCTACACTGCCTACACTCCCTACCAGCCAGAGGTGGCGCAAGGCTCCCTCCAGATCATCTATGAATTCCAGACGATGATCGCCGAGCTGACCGGGATGGATGTGGCGAATGCCTCCATGTACGATGGCTCCACCGCGCTGGCGGAGGCCGCCCTCATGGCGGTGCGTGTTGGGCGCGGAAAACGCAACAAACTGGTGATCTCGAAGGGGGTTCACCCCGAGTACCACCACGTTCTGGAGACGTACAACCACGGTCTGGATATCGAGGAGTGCTACCTGGATCTGGACCTTCAGACAGGGACCACGCCGCTCGACGCGATTCGTGCCGCCGTCGACAAAAACACCGCTGCCGTCCTGATCCAGTATCCGAACTTTTTCGGCTCCCTGGAGGACGTTCAGGCCATCGCAGATATAGCCCACGCGGCGGGCGCGCTGCTCTGTGTCAGCGCTGACCCCATTGCCATCACCCTGCTGAAGTCGCCGGGCGAGCTAGGGGCGGACATTGTCACAGGCGAGGGTCAGTCGCTGGGTATCCCCGTCTGGCTGGGCGGTCCCTACGTCGGCTTCTTCGCGACGAAGGATGCCTACATTCGCCAGATGCCAGGCCGCATCTGCGGGCGCACCGTGGATATGGAAGGACGCGAGGGTTTCGTACTCACGCTCCAGGCCCGCGAGCAGCACATCCGCCGCGAGAAAGCGACCTCGAACATCTGCACCAACGAGGCGCTCGTCGCCACGGCCGTTGCCATGTACCTGACAGTGGTAGGCAAGGGCGGACTTCGCCAGGTGTCGAACCTCTGCTACCAGCGCAGCCACTTCCTTGCCAGCGAGATCGCCAAGCTTGATGGCTACGAGATGCTCTTCTCGGCCCCCTTCTTCCGCGAGTTCGCCGTGCGCACGCCCCTACCACCCGCCGAGTTGAACAAGCGTCTCTGGGAGGAGCATGGCATCATCGGCGGCTACGATCTGAGCCAGGATTTCCCCGAGATGGGCGGGAGCTGGCTGCTGACCGCCACCGAGATGAACAGCCGGCAGGAGATCGACCAGCTCCTTGATGCCCTGCGACAGATCGGAGGGGAGTGATGGACCGCACGCTGCTGATGATCCCCGGCCCCATTGAGTTTGAGCCCGATGTGCTAGACGCGATGGCAATCAAGACCGAGAGCCACGTTGACCCCGCGTTCATCGCCCGCTTCGGTGACTGCCTGCGGGCGATGCGGGAGCTCTTCCAGGCTCCCGAGGGGCAGCCCTTTGTGATAGCAGGCAGCGGTACACTGGCGATGGAAATCGCCACGGCCAACCTTGTTGAACCTGGCGATGGGGTGCTGCTCGTCAACAGCGGCTATTTCAGTGACCGCTTTGCCACGCTCCTCACGCGCTACGGTGCCACGGTCGAGCAGGTGCGGGCTCCCATCGGCCACGCGCCTGCCGCCGACGAGGTCGCTGCCGCGCTGGATCAGGGCTCCTTCAAGGCGCTCGTCGCGACGCACGTTGATACCTCGACGGGCGTGCGGGTGGATGTCGAGCCGCTGGCCCGGCTCGCCCGGGAGCGCGGTGTGCTTAGCATCTTCGATGGCGTCTGCGCCACGGGCGGCGAGCGCTTCGAGCAGAGCCGTTGGGAGGCGGATCTCTATCTTACCGCCTCGCAGAAGGCCATCGGCGTTCCGCCTGGCCTGGCT
>JACCSL010000478.1 GCA_013812995.1 Ardenticatenales bacterium
GCGCTAGAGTGAGAAGGATTTATGAGTGAGGAAAGCGTCGCTCCAACTCCCCCGCGCACCAATCTAACGCGCACCCAGACATTTCTGGTGGCGGGATTGATCCTCTTCACGATTCTTGGAATGTTCCTGATGGGGCGCGATGCGCTCCGGCTGGACCGCGCGTTGGGGCCAGTGGCCCTGGGCCACTTCAGTGCCTCGCGCGACCTGGGGAACCTCCAGCGCGAGTTGCTGCTGACACAAATCAAGGTCAAGGGGCTACGCATCGACACCCCGCTGCCTGGCACCCCCTACGAGGGCTTTCGCCTCGAATCCTCCGGGGCCGCTGCCTCGATCCTGCAAAACTTCAGCCTCGCCCGAAGCGCCTACGCTGTTCTTATCAGCAAGCTAGAGACGCTGGAGAGCGGAATCCTCATCTCCGACGAGATACAGCAGGAGGTCGAGGCGCTCCAGCGCCGCTTCACCGCTGCAGATCGCCTCGTGACGCGGCTGGAGACGCGAGAACTCACGCCCAGCCAACTCCTGGCAACCCTTCAGGAGCTCGATACCGAGATCACAGCAACTGAGATTGTTGTACGGGAGCTCCTGCTTGAGCAGCAGGAGGCAGAGCTAGGGGTGATCGCGGAGGCCCGCACCATTGCCAGGGCCTCACGGTTGGCGCTGGGCGTTGGGGGTGCGGTTCTATTCATGATGTCCCTCTCGCTGCTCTTTGTGACGCGCCGCGCCCTGAACACCGAACTCCAGCGAGCCTACGCGCGCCTCCGCCAGGAGACGACGCAGCTCCAGGAAGCGCACCAGCGGCTGGAAGAGGCGTACGAGGAGGGTGGACGGCTGGGCCGCGAGAGCGCGCGCCGCGCCGCCCAGCTAGAAGCTGCCGCCCAGGTGGGGCGCGCCGCCTCGACTCTGCTCTCGGTGGAAGATCTGATGATTACCGCTGTCGAGCAGATTCGGCGCACCTTTGGTTTCTACCACGCGCAGGTCTTCTTGATAGACGACGAGGGTCAGAGCGCGGTACTGCGTGCCTCCACGGGCGAGGCGGGGCAGATTCTCCTCGCGCGCAACCATCAACTGGAGGTTGGCAGCCGCTCCGTCATCGGGCGCGTGACCTCCGCCGGAAAGCCCGTAGTCGCTCTGGACACAGAGGCAGACCCCTTCCACAAGCGCAACGAGCTGCTCCCTGACACGCGCGCCGAGCTGGCGATTCCGCTGATGGTGGGAAAAAAGATCATCGGCGCGCTGGACGTGCAGAGCACGCAGCCCAATGCCTTCCAACCCGATGATATCGCGGTGCTCCAGATTCTGGCTGACCAGCTCGCCATCGCCGTGGAAAATGCGCGCGCCTACGAGGAGCAGCAGCACCTCACCGAGGAATTGCGCGAGCTGGACCAGGTCAAGAGCCAGTTCCTCGCGAACATGAGCCACGAGTTGCGCACGCCCCTGAACTCGATCATCGGCTTCAGCCGCCTCATCATGAAGGGCATCGATGGCCCGGTGACGGAGCTTCAGGGGCGAGACCTCTCCACCATCCATATCTCCGGTCAGCACCTTCTGCACCTGATTGACAGCATCCTCGACATCTCCAAGATCGAGGCGGGCAAGATGGAGATGCACTTCGAGCCCATCGATTTCCGCAAAAACATTGCCGATGTGGCAATGAGTACGGCGCTGGGTCTGGTCAAAGACAAACCCGTCGAGCTCGTCAAGGAGGTGCCGGGGGATCTTCCGCCCATCATGGCGGACGCGGTTCGTATACGTCAGGTGCTGCTGAACCTGCTCTCCAACGCGTCCAAGTTTACGGACGAGGGTAGGATCACGCTCACTGTGACAAAACAGGGCGAGATGCTGATAGTCAGTGTGTCTGACACAGGCATCGGGATTCCCCCAGAGAAGCAAGCCAAGCTCTTCGAGGCGTTCTACCAGGTAGACAGCTCGACGACGCGCAAGACAGGCGGCACCGGCCTTGGCCTTGCCATCTCGAAGAGCTTCGTGGAGATGCACGGGGGACAGATCTGGATGGAGTCTACGGGGGTACCGGGGGAGGGAACGACCTTCGCGTTTACCATTCCCATCAATGGCCCCCAACAGCCAACGGAAGAAGAGGACAGTTGTGGGGAGAAAGCAGCACTCGTGCTCGTGGTTGGCAATGAGCCGGGCACAGCGCTGCTATATGAAAAGTATCTCGTCGCGGAAGGGTTCCGTTTCAGCATCTGCCCAACCCTCGACCTTGCCACCGAGGAGGCGGCGCACACGCCCCCGCAACTCATCCTGGCCGATGTCAAGGTTGGGCACAAGGAAGGGTTGGAGATGATTCAGGCCCTGCGCCAGCAGAGAGCTATCGGGGACATTCCCATTGTGCTCTGTGCCCTGGACAACGTAGAGTCCCTGGCTCTGGAGGCCGGGGCGGTCGCCTTCCTCCAGAAGCCTGTTATGCGCAACACGCTGATTACCACCGTTCAGCAGTGGACGAAAAACGGCAAGCAGTTGGTTCCAACCGAAGCAGAAAGCAAGTAATCCACTCCTATTCAGGTACTCTCGGACTGGGAAGGGAAGGACTCATCGAAGAGCCATGCCTCCCAATCTTCGATTTCCAGGCTCGTCTCCCGGCCAATCAAAATCATGGAGACCACCACCAGCCCCGCCCCGATGCTCTGCATGGGGGTTAGCCGCTCCCCCAACAGCAGGATAGCAAACAGCACCGCAACGATCAGCTCCACTACGCCGATAATCGACGCCTGAACCCCACCTAGACGACTCATCCCCGAAAAGAGAAAGAGGCGCGCCAGCGCGGTCGGGATCACGGCCAGCCCAACGATGGCAACCCAGCCATCCGTCGATATAGGTTCCAGCGGCCCTCCGATGAAGAGGCGCGCCGTCGCGACCACGATGGCCATTGTGGTCAGCACATACAACGTCATGGTTCGTGGGTCTACATCGGCCAGGGTCCACTGCCCCAGCACCAGGTGCCACCCGTAGGCCGCGCCGGCGGCGACCATGAGCATCGCGCCCAGGAGATCAAAACTGGCCGTCGCCGTGTGCGTCAGAAAGTAGATTCCTGCCACCGCCAGAATTAGTCGCGCGATGGCCAGGCGGCTAATCGGGTGGCCCGCCGCACTAAGGAAGACGAAGACCCAGACAGGGTAGAGGCCATACATCAGCTGGGCCAGCGAGGCATCGACCCGCGAGAGCCCCGCATAGTACAGCAATGAGCCCAGCCCGTTGACGATGCCCATGCCGATACATCCCAACAGGTTTGCGCGGTCAATCGCAATGTAGCGCTTCCAGAAAAGCGCGTAGAAGAGCCACAATATCCCCGCCGCGAGGACGGTGCGTGCGGCCACCAACGTATAGGGCGTGACATCTGCTCGGTAGGCGAGCTTGCCAAAGATAGGGGCTAGCCCGCCACAAAATGTAGAGAGCAATGTGACTGATACACCGAAAGCTTGTTCTCGATCCATATAGGAATTGTATCCAGCCGCGCCAGGAACAACAATGGGCGCATCGGGCCGTCCCTTTTCAAACAGGGCTCACTCTAAAATAGAGGGCAGGGGCTGTGGCGCAGGTCCCTCGAAGTGGGGTGGAATCGCCGGGCCAATGAGATGAACATCCTCTTCTTTGATCGCCAGGGTCCACTGGCGGCGCTGGACCACGCCCAGCAACTCGTAGCTGCGGTGCGAGAGTTCAACTTCCAGGTCCACATGCTCCGGCCCTGTCCCTCCTGCGTTATCCAGATGAAAAAAGAGGCTGTGCGAGAGACCATGATCCAGCTCTTCGACAATGGTTCCCTGTAGAAGGGTCTCCCGCCGCCCGGCGCGGCGCGGCTCCTCGCCAGGGCGCACCAGCGTGATATGCTCTGGGCGAACCATGCATTGGGCCAGGATCCCATCATGGTAGACGCTTCCCTCGCTGGGCAATCGTAGCGGGAGGGTGGCCCGCCGGCTTATCATCTGCCAGCCGCTCTCGTCCCGCTGAAGCCGCCCCAGGAAAATGTTGCGAGCCCCCGTAAAGCGAGCCACATTGAGCGCGGCGGGTCGGCGCAGCACCTCGGCAGGCGCTCCTATCTGGAGCAACCGTCCCTCGTCCAGCACCGCGATTCGTTCTGCCAACATGTGTGCCTCAGCCAGATCGTGCGTCACCAGGATGGTCGGAAGCTGAAGCTGCCGCTGAACGGTCAGCAATTCCCGGCGCAGGCGAGCGCGCATGGGGGTATCGAGGGCCGCAAAAGGCTCGTCCAGGAGCAGCAGCGAGGGGCGAATAATGAGGGCGCGCGCCAGCGCCACGCGCTGCTGCTGCCCGCCGGAAAGCTGGCGCGGCCTGCGTCCCTCCAACCCTTCCAGGCGCAGCAGACTCACCATCTCGGCCAGCCGTGCCTGCTGCTCGCGGCGCGGTAGCCCATCCAGGCCAAATACAATGTTTTCTGCCACAGAGAGATGGGGGAAGAGGGCAAAGTCCTGCATCACATAGCCGATGCGGCGCGCCTGAGGGGGCAACGCGACGTTCTGCTCGCCATCGTAGAGCAAAGTCCCATTGATGACGATTCGCCCGCTGTCGGGGCGCAGGAGACCCGCAATGGCCTGTAGGGTGAGGCTCTTCCCTGCCCCGCTCGGTCCAAAGAGGGCAATTGTCTCCTGCCCGAAGGTAAAGTCCAGGTCAAGGGTTGTGCGCGGAAGATGCTTGAGGAGACGAACCTGGTTCATGCGTGCTCCAGCCGGGTGAGAAGGCGAAGCAGGAGGAGAAGCAAGAAGGTCAGCGCGATGAGAAGCAGGGCGAGTGCCAGGGCAACATTAAGGTCTCGTTCCAGCGAGGCGTAGATCGCAAGGGGCATCGTCTGCGTCCGCCCGGCGAAGCTGCCCGCCACCATGATCGTCGCGCCGAACTCGCCCAGCGCGCGCGCCCAGCACAGGAGCACCCCCCCGAAGAGGCCAGGACCAGCCAGGGGGAGCGTGATTTGCCAGAAGATGCGCCACGGGGAAGCCCCCAGCGTCGCCGCCACCTGGGGCCATCGGGGATCCACCGCGCGGAAGGCGCTGATGGCGGCCCGGATGTAGAGCGGGGCGGCGACAAAGCTCTGGGCCAGGACGACCGCCGCCGGGGTGAATACAATTTCAAGGCCGAGGGGCGCGAGCCATTGCCCGAGCAGCCCCCGCCGCCCAAAGGCCATGAGCAGGCCGATGCCTGCCACGGCGGGCGGTAACACGATGGGAAGCTCGATGAAGGTCTCCAGGAGGGCTCTGCCACGAAAGGGTTTCGTCGCCAGCACCCAGCCCAGCGGTGTCCCCACCAGGATGGACAGCCCCGTGCTGACCAGGCTGGTCACCAGGCTCAGTCGCAACGCGGCAAACACCGTTGGGTCACGCAGGGCGGCACCAAAACCCCCCGCGCCGCGCCAGCCAATGGCCAACAGAGGAAGCGCAAAGAAGAGCAGGACGGTGCCAAGGAGTAGCCCCCAAATAGCAAGCGCACGGCGACTCACGGGGCCAAAAAGCCCCACTTCTTGAGAATGCTTTGCCCCTCCGCTGATTGGACAAAGGAAAGAAACGCTGCCGCTCCCGCTGCCTGCGGGGCATCGCGCACCACGGCGATCACATAGCTGGCACGGACGTTATACGCGTCAGGGATAGGAATTATGTGAACTTGCTCCTGCACCGCTGGCGTAATATCCGAGCGGTAGACGAAGGCGGCGTCCGCCTCACCGAGC
>JACCSL010000481.1 GCA_013812995.1 Ardenticatenales bacterium
GCTTCGCTCCGTGTCCCCTCTCCCGAAATCGGGAGAGGGGCGGCCGACGGCCGGGGAGAGGGCCGCCACGCAGAGCCATGACTCCACCACAAATTCCAGCAGAACCAGAAACGTAAAACGTAATTACGGCTTTACGTTTTATCACTCCATTCAGGATTGCCAGTGAGGATATTTTTCCATGAGAGCCAATCCCTATCTGAATCGCCGCCCCATTCGGCACCCGGATGAGTTCTACGGACGTGACGAGGATGTGCGCTGGCTGCTGGAGCGCATGACGCACCCAAGCGACCCACAGTGTTGTTCTATCACCGGATTGCGTCGCATTGGAAAGAGTTCGCTGCTGAAATTCCTGGCCCATCCGGAGGGGGCGCTGCCGCGCTACCGGGAGGAGTTTCCGCACAACGACAGGCTCCTTCTCATCTATGCCGATCTCTCGCTGGATAGTGTGGGGGAGGAGACAGAGGCCGGGCGCGAGACCGTCGCAGCGCTGACGCTCGGCCACATGCTCCGCGCGCTGACCCGCAGGGCTCGCAGCATACTCCCCCCGGACCCCAATCTCGTCCCGTCCGTTCGACCCGGCGACTGGCAGGAGGCACTAGAAGCACTGGAAGATCTCCTTTATAGTCTGAAAGAGGGAGGATTCCAGGTGATTTTTCTGCTGGACGAGCTAGACGTTGCTGAAACGTGGCCTGCCTCCCTGACCCATGCGCTGCGCTCCCTTGTCATGGAGCACAACGTGGCCTACGTCACGGCCTCGCTTCGCCCTCTCTTCGAGTTGTTCGAGGAGGGGAGAGCCTCTCCCCTCTACAACCTTTTTTCGACCCGCCCCCTCGGCCTCCTGACCCCAGAGCAGGCCCGTGCCCTGCTTGTCGAGCCCGCGCAGCAGGCAGAAGTCACCTGGTCCGCTGGCATCATAGAGCAGTTACTGGACGCGGTGGGCGGTCACCCGGACCTGGTAAAAATGACCGGCGATCACCTATGGACCCTCATGAAAGGAGATGGCAAAGAACCGCGTGTGGAAATGGTTCTAGAGGATTTACGAGCCGATGCCAACGCCCTCTTTACCAGCATCTGGGGCCATCTGACGCCCGACGAGCGGCGCGGGGTGGCAGTGCTGGCCGCGCATCGCAACCCCTCGGAAATCACGGATATTCTCCCGGCCCTCCAGCAACGGGCTATGATCACTGAGACTCATGGCGGCACTCGCCTCTTTGGCAGCCTCTTCGCGGATTGGGTACAGCAGCAACCCGAGGCTCTGGAGAAATCCGATGCTCCCCACCTGGATGGGCGCTGGCTCGTCATCAACAACCAGCGCCAGCAACTCACGCCCACTGAGGCGAGGCTGGCGGATATTCTGTTGAGTCGGCGCGGGCAGACGGTCTCACGCGAGGAGCTACAGGAGGCCATCTGGGAACAGGTGGACCCCGACAGCAAGGCGCTGGATACGACCGTGCAGCGTCTCCGTGAGAAGATAGAAAAGGACCGCGCCAATCCCCAATGGCTGATTACCGTGCGGGGCGAGGGCTACACATTTCGTTGACAATTTGTTGACCAAGGTGGTTGTCATCAGAGCTGGCGATAATTCGTAGCCATGCTATGATGGCGGCATGGTTCAATGGCTCTGGCTTTGCTTTGCGGCGTGCTTTCTCACTGCCTGTACGGTGGAGAGAGCTGCTCCCATCCTGAAAATAGGCTTGCTGGCCCCCTTCGAGGGGGAGCAGCGCGAGTTGGGCTACCGCCTGCTGCCCGCGCTTCGTGCGGCTACCCCGGCGACCCTGCGCGGCCATCACGTCGAGTGGGTTATTCTGGATACCCACGGTGATGCGTTGGTGGCGGCGCAGCGTGCCCGCGAACTGCTGGTAGACCCCGATGTGGTGGCAATCGTCGGGCCGCTCCTGCCGGAAGAAGTCGAGGCGGTGGGCGCTGTGCTCCAGTCAGAGTCCATTGCGTGGTGGCCTCTCGCCCCGAGCGGTGCCGAGGGGCTGCGCACCTGGCACAGGAGCATCCCCAACATCCCACCGGAGCAAGCGTGGGGGCCCAGCGCCTGGCCGGCGCTGATGCGCGGCCAGATCGACAGCTATCTTGCCCCTCGCCTACCGAGTGATCTGCGGGAGTTTCCTGGTGAGACTCCCTGGCCGCAGGACTGGCTCGCCTGGCGGGCAACAGAGCTTGCCTTCGAGGCCATTACCGCTGCTCCCACACTGAACCGCGCGGCCATTCGCGCCGCCTCAACCCCTCTCGATATTCCACCGCCTGCCCTCTATCAAAGCAAGGCGGGTGTATTCCCAGGAACAATCATTGACCCATGAGTATATTTCTTGGCCTTCTGACCGCGTTGGCCGTGGCCGTGTGGGCGGTGCGCTGGTACATCGCGCAGGGCGATACGACTCTCCAGACGACACTCCAACAGCTCATTGTTCGTATCCGCCAGGCCGCGCCCGCGCCGGTAGCGGAGTCACCGCCTCTGGTACCGCATGAAGCGGCGGAACACTTGATGCAGCCTTCTATCTCTGCCGAGGCCGCGCGGCGCGCCGCACAGCCCCTTCCCACCGCCGAGGAAGTGCTGGAAGAGGAAGGCAAGGTAATGGGCTACTGCCCGCGCTGTCTCACGCGTCGGGAAGTGGCCGACCCCAGTCGCACCACGACCCGCAAGGGCAAGCTTGCGATTCGGGGCCATTGCGCGGCCTGTGGCACCGGGATGCTGGTCTTCGCGGCGGGAGAAGAAGACCCCGATGAGGGTGAGCCTATCGAGGAACAAGCAGAGTCTTCCCAGGAAACAGCAGAGGCGGCGTCCCTGGATACCCCAGAAGAGCCCGCCTCCTCAAAAGACGTTGCTGAAAGCTGACTGCTACTCCGTGTGCACCACCGCGCCGAGCGCCAGGGAGTAACCGCCGTCCACCACGATGGTCTGCCCGCGAATCATGTCGGCCTCGTCGGAGCAGAGAAAGGCAACGACATTCGCCATGTCTTCCGGCGTGACGACCTTGCCAGCGGGGGTGCGCTGCCGGGCCGACTCGATCATGGCTGGACCATTCTCGAAGTGCTGGAGCGCCTCCGTTTCCACAACGCCGCCGCTGACGGCATTCGCGCGGATGTTGTAGCGCGCAAACTCGACAGCCAGATAGCGAGTGAGCGTCTCCACGGCGGCCTTGGAGACGCCAATCACCACGTATTCCGGCAGGGTGAAGGTCGAGCCGAGACTGGAGAGGCCAATAATCACTCCACCGCCCCGCTTCTGCATGAGCGGCAGCGCGTGCTGCGCCGCGAAGAGATGCGCGCGCGCGTTGATGTTCATCGTCCAGTCCCACCCCTTGGGCTTCTGCTGCTCAATGGGGCGAATGTAGCCGCTGGCCGCGTTGTTGACTAGAATATCGAGCCCCCCGAAGCGCGCCTCGATCTCCTTAAACATTCCCTCCAGAGCCTCCAAGTCTCCCACATCCGCCTTGACCAACTGCGTGGCAACGCCGAACGCCTCGCACAGCGCGGCGGTTTCCTCGGCGGGCTTCCGGTTGCGGAAGAAATTGATCACGACATCGGCTCCCTCGCTCGCCAACTTGACGGCGATGGCGCGACCAATCCCACGCCCGCTGCCCGTGACGAGGGCACTTTTTCCCTTGAAACGCATGAGTCCTCCATAGGCCGCGCCTGCCCCATGAGCATTGTCGGGAGCAGGCGCAGGCGGTACAATCTTTTTTCAAAAAGTGAGCAGGAGAATAACGATGAATCAACAACTTGACCAACTGCGCCTGCGCATGGCAGAGTTGGGCGTGGACGCCTTTCTGGTGACGGATGAGAAAAATCGCGCCTACCTGAGCGGCTTCACGGGCTCCTCCGGCGCGCTGCTGGTAACAGCGGACACGGCCTACCTCGTCAGTGATTTTCGCTACTTTGAGCAGGCGGGGCGGCAGGCCCCGGAGTGGACGCTCTGGAAGCAAAAAACAACGCTCAGCGACGCCGTCAGCGAGCTGCTGGGCGAGATCAAGGCCGAGCGCGTGGCCTTCGAGGCCGACGCCATGACCGTGGCCGAGTGGCGGGCCTACCAGGCCAAAGAGGGAGCGGAGTGGGTGGTGACGGAGGGACTCGTGCGCCGCCTGCGCTCCGTGAAGCGCAGCGACGAGATTGAGGCGATTCGCAGCGCGCAGCGCATCACCGATGCAGCGGCCAGGGAGGTGCCGCGCCTTATCCAGCCGGGCCTCACAGAGAAACAGGTCGCTTGGGAATTGGAAAAACTCATGCGCGACCTCGGGGCTGATGGTCCCGCCTTCGAGATCATCGTCGCGAGCGGCCCCAACTCCGCACTGCCTCACCATCGCCCCACGGAGCGCATCATCCAGGAGAACGAGATGGTCCTGGTGGATTTCGGCGCGCGGCTGGCGGGCTACCACAGCGACATGACGCGCACCTACTTCACGGGCGAGCCGACGGAGGAGTACGCGCGCATCTATCAAATCGTGCTGGACGCGCTGCACGAGGCCGAGCAGCGCATCACCGCGACCTCCAGCGCCAAGGCGATGGACCTCGTGGCGCGGGATCACATTGGCGGGCACGGCTACCGCGAGGCGTTCGGGCATGGCTTGGGGCATGGTGTCGGCCTGGACATCCACGAGATGCCCTCGCTCTCCTTCCGTGTCAGCGACGAGGAACTGTTG
>JACCSL010000485.1 GCA_013812995.1 Ardenticatenales bacterium
GTACGTGGCTCGGTCATGAACCCCAACGATCACCCGCACGGTGGTGGTGAAGGCAAGGCCCCGATTGGTCTCGCTGGCCCGAAGACCCCTTGGGGCAAGCCAGCGCTGGGTTTTAGGACTCGCCGCAATAAGAAGTCGAATAAGTTGATTGTTCGCCGCCGCTCCTCGAAGCGCCGCCGCTAAGAGCAAAGGAGATTCAAGATGGCACGTTCCCTAAAGAAGGGGCCCTTTATCGACCCGAAGTTGCTGATAAAGGTTGAAAAGATGAATCAGAGCGGCAAGCGAGTTGTCATTAAAACTTGGAGCCGTGCATCTACAGTCTTTCCGCAAATGGTGGGTCACACGATAGCGGTTCACAACGGTCGACAGCATGTTCCTGTGTATGTCACCGAGAATATGGTGGGCCACAAGTTGGGTGAGTTTGCCCCGACCCGCACGTTCCGTGGACATGATGCTGGTAAGAAGACAAAGGCCCGTCGGTAATAGACCCCCGAGCACACGCTCGGGGAGCTACTGGGCTGAAGATTAAGGATCGGATTATGGAAACGAATCAAGCACGCGCGGTTGCTAAGTACATCAGTATGTCCTCTCAGAAGGTCCGCCTCGTCATCGATGTGGTCCGTGGGATGGACGTAAATGAGGCCCTGTCCCAGCTCCGCCTCATGCCTCAGCGAGCCGCTGAGCCCGTCAGTAAGGTGATTGCTAGCGCTGCTGCCAACGCGGAAGAGAACTTGGGGCTCAGCCGAGATGATCTCTATGTTGCGATCATCACCGCGGATGAAGCACCCACACGACGCTGGCGTCGATTTGGGGCTCGCGGTCGGTTCAAGCCACTCGAGCGACGCAGCAGCCATATTAGTGTCTTACTTCGCGAACGCGAGTAGGCTGAGATAAAGGAGAATCACCTTGGGACGCAAAGTACATCCCTATGGTTTCCGGCTAGGGGTCATTAAAGACTGGAAAGCCAAATGGTACGCAGAAGGCGAGCGCTATGCCGACCTACTGCAAGAAGATTTAGCCATTCGCAATTTTATCCGAGTTAAGATGGGTCGCGCTGGTATCAGCGATATTCAAATTGAACGGTTTCCCAAGCAGGTTGCACTGACCATCAGCACAGCCAAGCCAGGTATCATCATTGGCCGCAAGGGTGCGAATGTGAAGGAACTCCGTGAAGAGCTGGAAGAACTCACCGGCAAGAAGATCAAGCTCGACATCAAGGAGATCGACAACCCTGATATCGATGCTTACCTGATTGCGGAGAGCATCGCCCAGCAGATGGAGCGACGTGTGAGCCATCGCCGCGCCATGAAGCAGGCCATCCAACGCGCGATGCGTGCGGGTGCCAAGGGTGTTCGTATCTCGGTGGCGGGTCGTTTGGGCGGGGGCGATATGGCCCGCCGCGAGGATGCTCAGGAAGGGCGCGTGCCTCGGCACACCCTCCGGGCCGACATCGACTATGCCACGGCCGAGGCGACGACCACCTATTCCAAGATTGGCGTCAAGGTGTGGGTTTATAAAGGCGAGGTTTTGCCGGAAGCACCCGCAGCGTCGGCGACAACGGTCTAGGCTGCAGTCTGACTGCGGAGGGAGAAAAATTATGTTGATGCCAAAGCGAATGAAGTATCGCAAGCAATTTCGCGGCCGCATGAAGGGTAAAGCCACACGCGGGAACCAGGTCAATTTTGGCGACTACGGTCTTCAGGCACTTGAGCCCGTATGGCTTACCAGTCGGCAGATTGAGGCCGCCCGCCGTGCCATTCAGCGCTATGTGCGCCGTACTGGTAAGCTGTGGATCCGCATCTTCCCGGACAAGCCCGTCACTCAGCGTGCTGCTGAGACGCGCATGGGCTCTGGTAAGGGGGCTGTGGACCACTACGTGGCAGTTATCAAGCCGGGTCGCATTCTGTTCGAGATCAACGGTGTGACAGAGGAGCAAGCCAAAGAGGCCTTCCGTCTCGCCGGACACAAGCTACCGATCAAGACTCAGGTGGTTAGCCGCAGTGAGCAGACCATCGGTGGTGAGTAGGAGTAAATGGTGATGAAAGCGACTGAAACCCGTGAGCTAAAAGATAGCGAGATCCAGCAGAAGCTGGAAGAAGCCTACGAAGAGTTGTGGAATCTTCGCTTCAAGCACGCTACTAATCAACTCACAAATACTCGTGATATTAGACGTATCCGTAAGGATATTGCCCGCTTGAAGACGGTACAGCGTGAGCGGGAGATTTGGGCCGCTTATGAGGCCCAGGAGTAAGGTATGCGCGAACAACGAAAGCAACTAGATGGCGTTGTTGTCAGCGACAAGATGGACAAAACAATCGTGGTCCGGGTTGAACGTGTCACGCGCCACCCCTTGTACGGCAAAGTGCTGAAGAAGAGCAAGAAATTCCAGGCACATGACGAGAACAATGAGGCGCGTGAGGGTGACCGGGTTCGGATTCTGGAGTCTAAACCCTTTAGCAAGACGAAGAAGTGGATCCTGCTAGAGATTCTTGAGCGACCAGAAAGGGTCTAAACCATGATCCAGCAAGAAACTCGTTTGAAGGTGGCCGACAACTCTGGTGCCCGCGAACTCCTATGTATCAAGGTACTGGGTGGAGCCAAGCGCCGCTATGCCGGGCTCGGGGATATCATCATCTGCGCGGTCAAGGCTGCGCAGCCGAACAGCGCGGTAAAGAAGGGTGATGTGGTTCGTGCGGTTATCGTGCGTACTAAAAAGGAGCATGGACGTCCGGATGGCTCCTATATCCGCTTCGATGAGAATGCGGCCGTGATTCTGGATAACAACAATAATCCTCGGGGAACACGCATCTTCGGCCCTGTCGCTCGCGAGTTGCGAGATGCCGGTTTCATGAAGATTGTGTCCCTCTCGCCTGAAGTACTCTAAGCCAAAAGAACATCTTAGACAGGGCATTGGGCAAAACTGAGGGGGCTTCTGTTTCCCCTCTCTGTTTAGGGGTCGGGTACAGAAGGTGTTGCGTACCAGGCTCCGCTTTTAACTGGAGCCTTATCTGGGCTAATCCGCAAAATTTGGCTGAAAGTGGTCGTACCGCCTATTGGTGGCAGTAGGTACCCTTTTAGTGAATGAGTGCGACTGAAGAGGGCGTGGGAAGAACATGAAAATTAAAAAGGGCGATACAGTTGAAGTGATCTCGGGTGATCACAAGGGCCAGCGAGGTGAGGTTCAGCGCGTGGTGCGCGGTCGTGTTAAATACGGTCGCAGCAAGGGTGAGCACGATCTGAATCGCGACCGCATTGTTGTCTCTGGGGTGAACATCGTCAAGAAGCATCAGAAACGCACGGGGCGCGTGAACACCCAGACGGGCATTATTGAGCGTGAGGCCCCTATTCATCACTCGAATGTCCTGGTGGTCTGTCCCAAGTGCGATCAGCCCACGCGAGTCGGGGTTGATCGCTCGTCTGGCAAAAAGGTTCGTATTTGCAAACAGTGCAGCACAGCAATCGATAAGCTGTAGCAGGGCTGGTTCCTCGGGCTGTCTCTCTTAAAATGAGGCGCAGCCTGGAAGGATGAGGAGAATAATGGCACGACTAAAACAAGAGTACAACGAGCGTATTCAACAAACGCTTCTGAATGACCTCGGGTTGAAAAACCCGATGCAGGCCCCTCGCATGGAGAAGGTTGTGATTAATATTGGTATGGGCGAGGCTCTGACCAATGCCAATAGTATCGAGGCAGCGGCGCGGGATTTGGCGACCATCACTGGCCAGAAACCAGTGGTGACTCGCGCGAAGAAGAGCGTCGCCAACTTCCGCCTTCGCGAGGGAGTTCCCATCGGGGTGAAGGTCACCCTGCGTGGGGAAAAGATGTGGAATTTTCTGGACCGACTGATGAATGTTGCCCTGCCGCGCCAGCGTGATTTTCGTGGCATCTCCGCGGACTCCTTTGATGGGCGTGGCAACTACACCCTTGGTTTGAGCGAACAGCTTGTTTTTCCTGAGATCGATTACGACAAGATTGATCGCCTACGTGGTATGGAAATCACGATTGTGACCACCGCCAAAACCGACGAGGAAGGACGACGTCTTCTGACGTTATTAGGTATGCCCTTCCGCTCGCGTGATGGTGGACGTCTGTAAGGAGAGTGGTGTGGCTAAGAAATCGATGATTGCACGCGAGAAAAAACGCAAGTTCGAGGTTCGTGTGCGCAATCGCTGTCAGCGCTGTGGTCGCCCGCGTGGCTACATGCGGCGCTTCAAGCTCTGTCGCATCTGCTTCCGGGAACTCGCCCTAAGGGGAATGATTCCGGGCGTTGTGAAGTCGAGCTGGTAAGGCTAGGAGTGAGGCAAAATGACTATATCTGATCCGATTGGTGATATGCTTACCCGCATCCGCAATGCGATGATGGCGAAACACGCCTATGTGCTTATGCCTTCTAGTGGCATCAAGAAGTCCATTGCGGAGTTGTTGGGTGGTGAAGGCTATGTGGGACGCGTTGAAGAAATTCCCGGTGGCCCGCAGGCGCAGTTGAAGATTCAGCTGAAATACGATGAAGAGCGCAAGTCTCTGATTACGAACCTGAAGCGGGTGAGTAAGCCTGGGCGGCGGATCTATAAAGGCAAGGACGAAATTCCCTGGGTGCTCAGCGGTGTGGGCGTCGCAATCCTCAGTACCTCGCAAGGTATCATGACGGATCGACAGGCGCGCCGCCAGGGCGTTGGTGGGGAAGTTCTTTGCTACGTTTGGTAAGAGGAGTCCACGATGTCTCGAATTGGCAAGAACCCTGTCGCCCTTGCAAAAGGGGTGGAAGTAAAGGTTGAGGGAAATCTCGTCACGGTGAAGGGCCCCAAGGGCACTATGCAGCGTGATTTTCCCTCCTCTGTCGCCATTGCCATCGAAGATGGCACAGTTGTCGTCACTCGCCAGAGCGATGCGAAGGAGCATCGGGCGATGCACGGTACCACACGATCCCTGATTGCCAACATGGTCCAGGGGGTATCGGAGGGGTACCGGAAGCACCTCATTATTGAGGGTACAGGCTACCGCGCTGAGGCTCAGGGGCTGAACCTGATGCTCAACATGGGCTTTTCGCACCCTGTTCTGATCGAGCCCCCCTCGGGTGTTACCTTCGAGGTTCCCAAGGGAAATAAAGAGGTCTTTATCATGGGCATTGATAAAGAAGCCGTGGGCGAAGTAGCGGCCAAGATTCGCTCAGTTCGCCCCCCTGAGCCCTACAAGGGCAAGGGCATCCGCTATTCTGACGAGGTTATCCGTCGGAAGGCTGGTAAGGCTGGGGCCAAGAAGTAAGGCCCTGCAACCTATTCTCTGCTTTCATCAAGACAAAGTCCTTCTTCAGGTCCGTTAGGGCGGAGCGAAGA
>JACCSL010000519.1 GCA_013812995.1 Ardenticatenales bacterium
TGGGCTTCGGCCACCGGGTCTACAAGGTACGTGACCCGCGCGCGGATGTGCTCTCGGCGGCGGCGGCGCGCATGTACCAGGCAGACGGTGACATGGCCCTGTACAACCTGGCCCGCTCTGTCGAGCAGGATGCCATCCGGCTCCTGGAGGAGCATAAGCCGGGGCGCAACCTGCAAACGAACGTCGAGTTTTACACTGCCCTACTGCTACATGGTCTGGAGCTATCCACGGCGCTCTTTTCTCCTACCTTTGCCATCGGGCGCGTGGCGGGGTGGACTGCACACGCCTTCGAGCAGTTGGCCGAGGGGCGGCTGATACGCCCGAAGTCCGAGTATACCGGGCCTATGGGTCGCTCCTGGGTGGCTCTGGCCGAGCGATAAGCTTCCAGCTACTGTCAATCGTTCGGTAGGGTAATTGTGAAAGTTGCCCCTTGACCGAAGGTGCTCTCTGCATAAATGGTGCCCTGGTGCGCCTCGACGAGATGCCGGGCGATGGTAAGACCCAGCCCGGTACCGCTGGCACTGGAGCGGGTACGCACCCGATCCCCCTTGTAGAAGCGCTCGAAGATACGGGGCAGGTCCCAGGGCAGGATCCCTGGCCCCTCGTCACGGATCGCCAGGGAGGTTCCCTGCTCCGTGCTCTGGATGGTAATGGAGATTGTCCCTGCCTCGGGCGAGAACTTGATGGCATTGTCCATCAGGTTTGTCAAGACCTGCCCGAAGCGCTCGGCGTCCAGAAGGACCAGCAGGGTGGTAGTCGGACTGTCGATGTGGAAGCGAAGTTTCTTCAGCTCCTGTTGTGGTGCCAGCCGCTGGATGCGCAGGTCTACCAACTCGTGCAGATTGGTTGGCTCCAGTCGAAGCGGTGTCCGCCCACTCTCCAGCCAAGCCAGGGCAGTGAGATCCTCTACCAGGCGAATCATGGCCTCGTTCTCCGTCGCAATGCGCAAGAGAAGCCTGTGGGTCAGGGCAGGCTCCGCGCTCTCCTCCAACAGCCTCTCCGCCAACAGCCGGACACTAGCGAGAGGCGTTCGCAACTCGTGCGAGAGGTTAGCCGCCATCTCCCGGCGTGCCCGTGCCAGGCGATTGACCTCCGTCACATCCTGAAGAAGAAGAAGAGCCCCCTCATAGGGCGGGGTCTGGGGCCAGGCATGGGCCAGCGCAAGAAATTGTTGTGTTTCTCGTTCTACCACACATGGGGCGGCACTCCCCCGCTGGAGTGCCTCGTCAATCAGGCTTTCAAGCTGATGATGGCGCGATAACTGGATGATTCCTTCACCGACCCTGGCGCTTCCGAAAAGCGCCTGGGAGGCCGGGTTGGCGTAGAGAAGGCGCTTCTGCGGGTCCGCTACCAGGAGTGACCAGGGTAATACCTCGCAGAGGGCGCGATGCCAGCGCAACTCCTCAGCTTGCTGCTCAAGCTGTGCGGACGCCGCTCGCCGTACCTGCCGCACCTCGTTTTGCAGGGTGCGCCGCTCCCGCCGCAGGCGTACCACTCCCATACTCAGAGCAACAAGGCCCATAGCGAACAAAGGAAGCAGCCACTCCATCTCTGTCATGCCTCAAGCCGGTAACCAATGCCGCGCACGGTCTGGATCAAGATGGGCTGAGAGGGGTCTTGCTCAATCTTCTCACGCAGCCAGCGGATATGCACATCCACGGTGCGCGAATCGCCCACAAAGTCATACCCCCAGACGCGCTCTAGCAGAAGGTCGCGCGAAAGGGCAATCCCCGGATGACGCATCAGCTCGGCCAGCAGGTCGAACTCCTTGGGACTAAGCAGCAACTCTTGCTCCCCGCGATAGGCCCGGCGGCGTGCCAGGTTGAGCCGCAGGAGGCCCCGCTCCAGTAGCACTTTGTCCTGCCCCTGATCTACCCGGCGCATAACGGCGCGGATGCGAGCCAGGAGTTCCCCCATACTAAAAGGCTTGGTCACATAATCATCTGCCCCTGATTCCAACCCTACAATCTTATCTACATCTCCCGTGCGCGCGGTGAGGAGGATGATAGGGGTCGGCATCTCGGCGCGCAAGATACGGCAGAGCGACAGCCCATCCAGGCCAGGGAGCATGACATCCAGGATAATAAGGTCCGGGGGAGTCTGGCGGGCAACCTCCAGCGCCTCGTGTCCATCTCTGCTCTCTCGCACCTCATACCCTGCGCGCACCAGGCTAAAGGCCAGCACCTCGCGGAGCGTTTCATCATCTTCTACCAGTAAGATGGAAGGAGCCCTCTCTTTCATCAGCCGAACCGACCTGTGATGTAATCCTCTGTGCGCCGATCCGAGGGGGTTGTGAAGAGGCGCTGTGTCTCGCCAAACTCGATGATGGTGCCCGCCGCACGATCATCGGTTAGCATCATCATAGCGGTGTAGTCACTGACACGCGCTGCCTGTTGCATATTGTGAGTCACGATGATGATCGTATAGCGCTCCTTCAACTCTCTCATCAGATCCTCGATTCTGAGCGTGGCGATGGGGTCCAGAGCCGAACAGGGCTCATCCATCAAGATGACCTCTGGTTCGGTGGCGATGGTTCGCGCGATGCAGAGGCGTTGCTGCTGGCCCCCACTGAGGGCAAGCGCACTCTTCCTGAGCTGATCCTGGACCTCGTCCCACAGGGCAGCCTGACGCAGGCAGCGTTCAACCAGCTCATCCATATTCCCCCGATACCCGTTGAGTCGTGCCCCCCAGGCCACATTCTCGTAGATGCTCTTGGGGAAGGGGTTCGGCTTCTGGAACACCATGCCAATCTTGCGGCGCACCTCAACAGGATCGATGTCGGGATGGTAGAGATCGTGCGTTCGGTAGAGGATCTGCCCGCTGAGACGCACATGGGGAATCAAATCGTTCATGCGATTAAAACAGCGTAGCATCGTAGACTTGCCACAGCCCGAGGGACCAATCAGCGCGGTGATCTGATGGGGCGCGGCCTGAAGCGTGACATCCCGCAGTGCTTCGCTTGCGCCGTAATAGAGGGTTACCTGACGAGCCTCCATGAGAGGGTTTTCTATCAACATATCCAATCCTTTTCGTGACGAACTCACGGCAGGCGACCAAGGCGCTGGCGCACCAGCACTGCTGTGGCATTCAGGGTCAGCAGTAAGACCAGCAGCACAACGATGGCAGTGGCGGCCAGATGGCGAAACTCGGCCTGGGGGCGCGAGGTCCACTGATAAATCTGGATGGGAAGCACCGTAAATTTGGAAAAGGGGCCTGTGGGGTCGCTGACAATGAAGGTCGAGGCCCCCACCACGATCAGCGGCGCGGTCTCGCCGATGGCCCGCGACATGGCCAGGATTGTCCCTGTGAGAATACCAGGCATCGCCACGGGCAGAACCTGATACCAGGTGGTCTGCCAGCGTGTGGCCCCAAGACCGTAGCTCGCCAGCCGGATCGATTGGGGAACCGCGCGGATGGCCTCCTGCGCGCTGACAATGATAATCGGGAGGATGAGGAGGGCCATGGTCAGCGAGGCGGAGAGAATGGTGCGCCCATTGCCGTCGAGGACACCAAAGGCCGCACCACTGGTATAGGGCTCAAGGGTGCGCACGAAGATGGCGAGCCCCAACATGCCGTAAATGATGGAGGGGATGCCCGCCAGATTATTGATGTTGCTCTGGAGGATACTGTTGAGGAGCGTGTCGCTGGCGTACTCCTCCAAGTAGATCGCCGAGCCCACACCGATGGGAAAGGCTAGCAGCATCGTGATGAGAACCATCCAGAGCGATCCCAGGAGTGCGGTCCGTACCCCGGCCTGCTCCGGGTTGCTCGACATAGACCGTGTGAGGAACTGAGGCTGCAACCACGCATGAAAGCGCACCCGCGCTGTCGGATAATCAGCCGCTATCTCAGCTTCAATAGCGGCACGATCCACCAGCGACTTGTCCAGCGGCCAACTGCGCACGATGGTCTCGGCCACCACATGCTCTATCACTAGATCATAGACGGTCTCCCTGGAACGCGTGGCGAATGGCTGATCGTGCTCCAGGCGGCGGAATAGGCCAGCAGAGATATTGGCCTGCAAGAGCGCTACCAATTCCTCCTTCGATACCTCCTCCAGTGGCTGCTCGACCAGAGTACTTGGCTCTCGCTCGTACTCCACTGCGACGAGGCCAACCGTCGAGGTGGCAACGTTGTAGAGCATCATCATCAGAGCAGCCAACGCAACCACGGTTGCCGCGATGAAGAGCCAGCGGCCTATTCTGGCCCAAGTGCGGCGACTGCGGAGGGTCGGCGCGAAGTTAGAACGCTCGGGGTCAAAGCTCATTCGTATACCTCTCTAAAACGCTCCACAATGATGCGGCTAATGAGATTCAGCGAGAAGGTGAAGATAAAGAGGGTCATCCCCAGGGCAAAGATGCTGTTGTAATCAATGGTATTGTAGCTCAGATCACCGCCGCTGATGCGCGCAATATGCCCGGTCATCGTCTCGGCTGCCTCGAAAGGATTGAGGGTGAAACTGGGGCCAGCGCCCGCCGCAATGGAAACAATCATGGTCTCGCCGATGGCACGCGAGATACCCAGGATGATGGCAGCGCTGATCCCAGAGAGAGCCGCGGGGAGAACGACCTGCGTGGATGTCTCAAGGGGGGTCGCGCCCAACGCGTAGGCTGCCTCCCGCAGGGAGCGCGGTACGGCGCGCAGGGCATCCTCGCTCAATGAAGCAATCAAGGGAAGGATCATAATCCCCATGACCAGCCCCGCAGAGGCCGTATTGTAGATTTCCACTGTCTCTCGTCCGAAGAGGTTCTGTAGCAGAGGCGTCATGAAGGTGAGCGCAAAATAGCCATAAACGACGGTTGGAATACCCGCCAGAACCTCCAGTGTGGGTTTGAGAAAGTCATGCACATGAGGGGCCGCATATTCGCTTAGATAGATCGCCACACCCAGCCCAAGGGGAATGGCGACAAGCATGGCGATAGTCGTGGTCATCAGGGTGGCGTTGAGCAGGGGCCAGACGCCGAAATGCCCGATAGCGGGTTGCCAGGTGGTCGAGGTCAGGAATTCACTGAGCGTGACGGCCTCGTCCCCGAAAAAGAGCCATGATTCGCGCCCCAGCACGACGACGATGCCGAGGGTGGTAAGGATAGATAGTAAGGCGCAAAGCAGCAGGAACCCCTGGATGAGCCACTCGCCGGGGCGGGAGCGGCGGCGCAGGACAAGCATTGGAGGGAAATTGTCTACTCCCATTCAGTTTTCTCCCTTAAATAGTACGCCCTGGCATTGGAGTGCTCCAATGCCAGGGTGGATATAGCGGAATCGAGATAGGGTTATGGGGTGGCGTCTAGCCAGAGCTGCCGCGCCTCATCAAGTAATTCCTCGCTGGCCGGAAAGTATCCGACCTCCTCAATCTCTTCACCCACGTACGTGAGGTAGAAGTTGATGAAGGCAGCGACCTGCGGTTTTTGTGTCAAGATAGAGGAAGCCGAATAGATGAACAGAGGGCGGCTGAGCGGGTATTCGTTGTTCTCCACGCTCTCGAGGGAGGGAACAACGTCCTCAATGGCAAGAATTTTCAGGCGGCTGGCGTTTTCCTGATAGTAGGCGTACCCAAAATAGCCGATAGCATTGGGGCTCCCCTCAACACCCTGCACGAGCACGTTGTCATCCTCACTGAACTGGATATTTTGAGCCGATAGGATCGGTAACTCCTGCTCATTTTCGACCTCCTCGGGAAAGACCTCTTCCACAAAATAGTCGAAGGTGCCTGAATCCGTTCCCGGACTGAATAACTGGATGGGTTCGGCGGGGAACGAAGAATCAACATCCTGCCAGGTTGCCGCCTCGCCAGAGAATATCTGGCTGAGCTGCGCCAGGGTCAAGCTCTCCACGAAATCATTCTCAGCACTGACAACGACGGCCAGAGCATCCGTTCCCACGCGAAATTCGAGGGGTGTTCGGTCCTTGGCAAGGCATGCCTCGCGCTCCTCGTCCTTGATGGCGCGGCTCGCATTGGAAATATCCGTCTCGGCGGTGACGCAGAAGCGCTCAAAGCCCGCCCCGCTGCCGATGCTGTCGATGGTAATGTTGCCCGCAAACCCCTCCTCCTTGAAGCGCTCGGCGATGGCCTCCGTCAGCGGGTAGACGGTTGAACTGCCTGCAACGATGATATTGCCCTCAACCGCTAGCGGGTCTACTTCCGGGAGCATTCCAGGCTCCGCCAAGGTTGGGGCGGCCTCAGCCGGAGTGGGAGCGACGGAGGCGGGGGGTGGAGCGGGCGTCGCTCCGCCACAGGCAGTGAGCCATAATAATGCTAGAAAGAGGGACTGGAGGATCCAGCGCGAAGGGGTAGTCATATTTTCTCCTAATAAACCTTTATGGATAAAGCAATACTAAAATGACGTGCGGATGTTAATAGGAACTCAACCGCGCTTTATCCTCACGTTAAAAAGTGATTAAGAAATCTTAAAGGAAGTCCTATTTATAGACATAAGCGCCCGAAAACCCCTGTGCTTCGCCTAAAGCGCCTACTGTTGGCAGCCAGGGGATTCCAACAGTAGGCGCTTTAGGCGGGCGAAGGGCGTGGCAAGGTGAAAACAAAGCCGATGCCCGGCAGATCGCAATTCTTGCGCCCCACGCGCGCGCCGCCTGGCTGCCATGATGGGCGGAATCGTACTGGTTGCCAGCTACTTCATTACCTCACTCGCCCGCGTTGATACCTCTCCAGGGCTTCTCAAAAGTCGGACCCGACCTGTGGAGGGAGGCCCTCTCCCCGGCTTTCTGCCGCCCCTCTCCCGATTTCGGGAGAGGGGACACTGAGCGAAGCGAAGTGGGGGAGAGGGCCATGCTCGCAGAACCGCGACTTTTGAGAAGCCCTGGATACCTCTCTGGAAAGGCTTGCGAAGTTATCACCGCTCAACTATTATCAGAGCGGCGAGGCGATTCTGGGCCTGAACCTGACCTGGTTCTTGGGGCTCCTTGCTATCACAGTCATCTTCATGGCCCTGTCCTGGTGGCTCTTCGAGGGACGCGATATCCGTGTCGCAGGCGAGGGAGGGTGGCGCATTCCGCTCCTGCGTCGGAGAGCCACCGTTTAGCCACCCCCTCTTACCCATCAGCGACCTAGACCTTCTAACCCTATGATGCAGCCATCTACCGCCTCTACCATTCGCGTCGAAGCCCTAACCAAAATTTACGAGGAGAGCCGCACCGGCCGGGCTGTGCTGAACAATGTGAGCGCCACGTTCGTGCCGGGGCGCTTCTCAGTGCTACTGGGCCGGAGTGGCAGCGGCAAATCCACGCTGCTCAACCTCATCTCCGGCATCGACCTGCCCACCAGCGGGAACATCTGGTTCGGGGAGCTCAACGTGACACAGTTCTCGGAACACGAGCGCACGCTCCTGCGCCGCCACCAGATTGGCATCATCTTCCAGTTTTTCAATCTTATTCCCACCCTGACCGCTGTCGAGAATGTGGCTCTCCCTCTGGAGTTGGGCGGCACAGGAGAGCGTCACGCGCGACAGCAGGCCGCCGAGTGGCTGGAAAAGGTGGGCCTGGGGGATCACCTCGATACCTTCCCGGATCGCCTTTCCGGGGGAGAGCAGCAGCGCGTTGCCATCGCGCGCGCGCTGTCTCACGAGCCTCAACTGATCCTGGCAGACGAGCCCACGGGCAACCTCGATGAGGAGACCGGGGAGGCTGTGCTGGCGATCCTGCTGGACCTTGTCCATGCCTCGGGCAAGACACTGTTGATGGCGACACACTCACTCGAAATCGTGCCGCACGCGGACCACGTTTTCCGCGTGACTGAGGGGCATCTGGTGGAGGACCTGCGCCACATCAGGCTGGAACGCCGCCCGTGAGCCCCTCGCTGCTACGGCTGGGACGGCGCTACCTGCTGCGTCGCCCCCTTCAGAGCATTCTCGTGGTGCTGGGCATCGCGCTGGGTGTGGCGGTTATCATCGCCATCGACCTTGCCAATGGCTCAGCCAGCCGCGCTTTCACCCTGTCCACCGAGGCTATTTCCGGGCGCGCGACGCACCAGATCACCGGCGGACCGTCCGGGGTGCCACAGGAATTGTACGCCCGGCTGCGCCGCGAGCTTGGCCTGCGCGCGGTGGCTCCCGTGGTGAGCGAGTATGTTCTGGTTCCTGAACTCGGCGCACGCCCCTTTCGCCTGCTCGGTGTAGACCCCTTTTCAGAAGCTCCCTTCCGCTCCTACCTTGGCGGGGGCAGCGGCCAGCGCCTTACCATTGAGCAGTTGACCGCCTTCTTGACGCAGCCCAACAGCGCCTTTCTCTCTCAGGCGGTGGCGGAGCAGTACGGCCTGAAGGTCGGCAACACCCTTACCCTGGGCATTGGCACACGCAACGAGACGGTGACCCTCGTCGGGCTGCTGGCTCCCTCGGACGAGTTGAGCCGCCGCGCCCTCGACTCGTTACTACTGACGGACATTGCCACCGCGCAGGAACTGCTGGCGCAGACGAGCTCGCTCACCGCCATCGACCTGATTTTGCCGGAAGGGGAAGCAGGGGAGCGGGTGCAGGAACAAATCTCGGCACTTCTGCCGGAAGGGGTGCGGCTGGAAGGTGCCTCCAGCCGCACCCAAACCATTGAGCAGCTGACGGACGCCTTCGCGCTGAATCTCTCCGCCCTCTCGCTGCTGGCGCTGATTGTTGGCATGTTCCTGATCTACAACACGGTCACATTCAGCGTGGTCCAGCGCCGCCCCGTGCTGGGGACCCTGCGTGCCATCGGGGTGAGCCGCGCCGAGCTCTTTGGGCTGGTGCTCAGCGAGGCCGCGCTGCTGGCCTTTCTGGGGGGACTGCTGGGAATGGCGCTGGGCGTGCTGCTGGGGCGCGGCGCGGTTCGCCTGATTACGCAGACCATCAATGATCTCTACTTTGTCGTCCACGTCGAGGGCGTGGATGTGGACCCGATGACTCTGCTCAAGGGCTCAGTCGTCGGCATAGGCGCGGCCTTGCTGGCGGCGGCACTCCCCGCCTGGGAGGCATCCACCGTCGAGCCGGTCATTGCCCTGCGCCGCTCGGCCTTCGAGTCGAAAATCGCGCGCGGCCTTCCGCTCCTGTCGATGGGCGCGGTGGCGCTCGGGCTGCTGGGCCTCGTCGCGCTGCTCGTCTCACAGCGCTCCATCATCCTGGCCTTCGTGGGTCTCTTTGCCATTATCCTGGCC